>JAYSQO010000017.1:0-36961 GCA_043721535.1 Bdellovibrio sp.
TGAGTGACAACTTGTACAGCGATTATTTAAAACAGTCTTTGCGCTTGCAAATAACGCTAATGGATCAGCCTTAGTCACTGTAAAACTAAAAGTTGAAACAACTGAAACGTTACCCACTTTATCTACTGCACGAACATTAAATGCATGTACTCCTTCAACTAAATTACTTAAAGCTAATGGCGATACACAAGTCGCATAGGCTGCGCTATCTAGCGAACATTGAAATGAAGCTAAGCCTGAACTTGCATCTGATGATGAAAACGTCATCGACGCCACTGTTGAAGTTGTCGTTGCGCCAATATTAGCTGTTAATACTGGTTTAACTGGGGCTACCATATCAACTACCCATGAAACTGCAACCGGAGCTGTCGCTACTGCAGCTGCAGTTATACCTCGCACATTAAATATATGAGCTGCAGATGATAAACCTGTGTAAGCTTTCGGACTTATGCAGGCTGCATAAACGCCCCCATCAATCTGACATTCAAAACCAGCAACACCAGTACCAGTAAAACTAATACTCTGTGATGTTAAATTTGTGAACGTAGGAATCACAGTTGTGATACTGATTGTTGGCGCAGATAAATTGATTGTCCAATCGTAACTATAAACAGCGCTGATATGTCCTACTAAATCAATCGCTTGAATTTTTAAATTATGCGCACCTGCAACTAAGTTATTAATTATCAGCGGGCTTGTACAATTAGAAATTGTATTATTCAAAGAACATTGGATTTGAACCTGACCGTCTAAATTATCAATAGCAGAAAATGCAAATGACGCTGTCGTGGAACCTGTTACAGATGCTGGGGTTTGCGTGACCATAACAACAGGCGGTGTTGTATCTTTTTTGAATGATAACGACTGATTAGCTAGAGCGCCTTTTGCTGTTTCAACTGTAATCATCAATTGATATTGACCATCGGCTAACGTATTAAATGAAATAGTTTTCGATGCACAGTCAACAGCCGCCGCATTAGATAACTGACAGCGAACTGTTTTAAGTGAATCGCCAGTTCCAATTTCAATATCAAATGAAAAATTCACGTCGCTTGTATCAAAAAGTATTGGCGCAGAAATCATGCTGATATTTGCATAAACTGGCGCAGATGGGATAGATGCGATTACATTTGCAACTGACTCTAATTCTACAGTCTTGTAATCTTGTTTACAGTTTTGAAATGCAAAAAGATTAAAGCAGGTGAATATAAATCCAAGCATTAAATGCAAAAGCTTACGTGTAAATAGTGATTTTTTCATTGGTCCCCACCCTTGAAAAGAACAGTCGCCAGACATGCAGCCTATTAGTCTTCTGATAGGCACATACCTGACCTACATCTAGTATCGGTGAAAACTAGACTGGGCTGCATTCATTTTTAGATAGTTCTTAATTAGATACATTCTCTGTTTCACATGGACACATGCCTGCGGTTAGACTTTTGACAAGTGATAAACTTATTTACAGGACTATGGTTCTTTAAAATTCTTTGTTGAATCCTAGAATGACTGAATCTCTTGAGTATTGATAGTAGAGATCAGTATCGTTTTGCAAAGAGTGAGCTATATCAAGGCTCGTTTTACCCCAACTCCAAGTCTTATCATACGATAAGCGTATCAACTGATTTTCTCGTTTGCGAATTTCACCTGAAGGGGCAGTTTCTTTCTGATAGCGTCGCTTCAGCAGTGAGCCCTCAACAGAAACAGAAGAACTACGTGTAATAAAATGACCTATTTCAACAGATACTTTTTCTTGATCGTAAGACCAATAATCAGCATACAAATCGTTTCGGGTTGCGGCCCGATAAACAATTTCTCCGAACATTAACTTAGATTCGTAGCCGACACCTAACAAATACTCTTGATCAACATGTTCACGATTAGTGCCAGTAACTGAAGTCCCGGTCGAACTTAAAGCCTTATATTTGTCGTACTTAGTATTCTCTGAATTAAAAGCGGCCTTCACAGACCAGTTTTTTGGAATTTCTTGCTTAATTTCAATCCCGTATTTTACGCCGTCGCGATCAAAAGACTGTAAATTATTAATTTCATTATAATTGCGACTATATAATCCTAACGGAAAACGGACTTGGGTATTTGTGGAAAATTCGAACCGCGGCTCTAGTTCAAATCCAGTTTCAGTTCTTTTATAACGGTCTTCTTCGTCTTTTAATGATGATGTTGTTCGTGCTTTGCCTGTGCCCCGGTGATAAAAAGAATAATCATGTTGGTTAATATAAGCTCCAGCCTTAACGTAAACTTTTTCAAGACCTTCATTTTTTTGATCAACTAATTGAAATTTCGATTTAATAGCAATTTCTTGATCGTTACCACTAGCATTTGATGCGTTTTCGGAACCGAAATAATACTCGCCATCAAATTCGTAACTCAATTTCAGGTTCACACTTTTCTTTTGAATGGGTTCGTACTTAAGTTCTACTTTAGGATTAACTACAGTGCCGGCTTTTACTTGGCTAGTTGTTAGTGTTCCCGTGGCAGGGTCAACATAAGCCTTAGTCGGTGTCCTAAAAATATTACTAACCCACCCTGCGCTAAGACTTAATTCCGCGCTTAAGCTATCTTGCTTTTCATTTTGTGCTTTCCTGTTACGCTTCACCGCAGTTTGTTTGCCTGGGTCACCATCATCTTGTGCTTGTGCAAATGAAATAATAAATACAGAAATAAAAATTAAAGGGATTATCAAAAAGCTTCTCATTTTTTCTTGGTTTCCTTTTCTAATTGACTTGGTTGTTCACATTTTTCTTTGAAATCATTCGCAGAAATACTTATATTATTATCTAACGCTGTTTTCATGAGATCACAATCTTCACTGTTAAAAGCTAGACCCTCAGTAACAATCGATCTAGCCTCTTTAATTAATCCACGCTTTATCAACAACTGCACCAGATCCACCCGGGCTTCCGAATAATTTTCGCGCAGTTCTAAAGCCTCATTTAAATCAGCCTGTGCAGATACGAAGTTTTTAAGTTTCGTCTTACAAGCGGCGCGCATTCGCAGCACTTTTGCAATAAATGAAGTATCCTGCTTATCGCTAGTAGATAATGATTGATCGTACGAAACTATTGCATTTTGACAGTCATTTAACTTTGACTGATTATTTGCGTAATTGAAAAGCACTACGCTTTTATTCGGATTTAGACTTAGAGCTATTTTAAACTGAGTGTTCGCCTCTGAATAATTCTTCATACGAGTATGAAGCTCTCCAAGTTTAACGATCGTGTTGATGTTTTTTTCGCCGGAGGCCGCTGCTATCTTGAGCTGCTCAAGTGCCGCGGTCTCGTCATGAATTGCCTCTAACAAAGAAGCGAGCTTTCGTCTGTACACTTGAGATTCTGGATTTAACTTAACTGCAGTCTTTACCCAATCTAATGCAACATCAGTTTTCTTTAACTTTTCTGCATTCGCTGCTAAATCAAAATACGCTGGGGCATAATCAGGCTTCAGGCGAATTAAATCTTCAAGAATTTTTATGGCTTCATCTTTTCGGCCGGCGTCCAACAAAAGATCTGCTAATTTTGACCAGGCATCAGGATAGTCTCCGCCCTTTAGTTCTATAGCTTTCCGAAAGTTTGCTTCAGATCTCACATAATTTTTTGTAATTAAATCGACCTTACCCAGCCAGTACGGATACTTTGGGTCGCGTAAGTTTCGATTGTGTAATATTTTGTATTGCGTATAAGCTTTTTCGTAGTCTTTTTTATCAAAAAACAAATCTGCCAATGCTCGTCGTGCTCGATGATGATTATCATCGATTAACAAAGTTGTGTTAAATTCTTTTGCCGCATCATCAAGCCGCTCAAGTGAACGTAATAAAATTCCGTAATTATAATGCGCTTTCGAATAATCGGGCTGGGCTAACAATAAGCTATTATAAACTTTTTCAGCCTCATCGAATCGTTTAAGACGTCGCAACTGAATGGCTGTCGATAAATAATTTGGCCAAAAGTCAGTTTTGAGTTGTTGCGATTTTGCCAGAGCGGCTAATGCTTCATCGTGTAACTTTTGATCGGATAAAACTTCAGCAAACGAATAATACAGCAGATAAACATCGTCTTCTTTCGCAAACTGTACAGCGCGACTAAATAAATCTTTTGCACTGATGAGTGATTTTTTCTTCACGTTAAGCAATGCTAACCGGAAATAACTAAACCAATTCGGCTGAAGTTTTAAAGCTTGATTGTAAAATCCTTCTGTAGTGGAATTTTCAACGTTATTTTCAGTGCTATAGGCGACATTATTAATTATTGCAACTCGCACCGAAATTTTAGCTGACTGAAAACCAGGTGTGCCCATAAGATTTATTAATTTTTCTCTGACAGCAACGATTTTATCTTTGTCGCGCATGAGTAAAACAATACCAAAATAATTATTGGCAGTTTGAATATCATCTGGATTGTCACGGCTCAATCGCTCTAGTTCAGAGCTTAAATTTCGTAATTTAGCAAGGCTCAGATCTCGCCATTCAAGTGAACCCTGATTCCCAAGAAACTGAGGTCCCACCGAAGTTTGTAGATCCAGATCAGACGTTGATTCGAGTGTTTCATCGTTGTCAGAATTCTCGCCACCACGATCAACCTGAACTTGAATTTTAATAAAATCTTGTGATACGGATTCGATCTTAATTCGCGACCAAAACACTAACACGGTTGCTAGTAAAAATAAAAAAACAAATGGTAAAAATGATTTTTCCCATAAAAATCTAACTGTTTTCACGTTCAAACGCCTCTCTGATCAGTTGTTGAAGACCTTTTTTATTTGCATTTTGAATACCAAGCCCGGGCCGGGCATTGAATTCTAAAACACAAGGGCCCATAATTTTGTCAATTGTTAAATCTACGCCAATATATTGAAGCGGCGAATGCGTGCCGATTAATCTTGAGATCTCAATAATCTTTTTCCAATGAGGTACTTGAAAGTTAATTAACGATGCGCTGGTGTCGGGATGATTTCTAATTAATCGACCCAGATGAAATGCATGAGTTGTTTTACCCGTTACAATATCCACACCTGCGCCGATACCACCCTGATGTAAATTGGCTTTACCTTGCGATTGTTTCGTTGGAAGCCTAAGCATAGCGCCAATCGGTATGCCTTTGACCACGATGACCCGAACATCAAATAGGCCCTTTACACTAATCGCTTCGAATTCTTCTGATGGCACCAATCTTTTTTCGATGAGGATTTTATCAGAGCGGCCAATACTGTATTTTCCAAATAAAATAGAAGCTAATTCATATTCAATTTTGCTAGCCGAAATGTGAATTCCACTTATTGTCGTGAACCCAGTTTTATCCCGGCCGGTGATGACTAAAATACCTTTGCCTTGGCTACCGCATGCGGGTTTGATCACAAAATCACTTAATTGAAAGCGCTGGTGAAAATCTGTGGTCTCAAACAAGCTAGAAATTATTTCTATTGTCGGGGCAGTTGGGATACCGTGTTTTGCGAAAAATTCTTTAGCCAACACTTTATCATCAGCCAACGGAAAGTCGCGACGTTTGTTCAAAACTTTTACGAATTCGACGTTGCGGCGATTCATCCCAAGAACTTGCTCACTGCCAATTCGCATTTTATTCAAAAAATGAAGAAGCCTATTCATTGGCTAAGATAATCTTTCTGAAACGCCAAAATTCGGTCACGCGCAATCCGACCCAGCGTCCAAGCCAAATATTAAGCGCAATAACAAAAATAATAAGTTCAGGAAACGCTAAAAAAGAAGTTTGCAAAAATAGACTACTCATAAAGAAGAAACACACATAGGTCACAAAAAGCGTAACCAACATTGAAAGCGCGGCTTGCTTTACGCCTTCCTCTTCGACGACCAAAGAAAAACGTTCAGTGGTTAGGGTTAAAATTGCGATCGGAAACAATGTCACATGGGATAAATCAATCTGTGGCACATGTACAGATAAAATGCTAAGGCCAAGAAGAAGTATTACAACGACCGAAAGCATCGCCGAAAGTTTTGGTGTGTGCATCAGATTAAATTGTTCAAACCCCATCCTGACCCAGAATAATATTGAAATAACTAAAGTGAATCCAAGTAACCCCCACCACACACCTGTTGATTGCGCAGCTGCCGCGATAAGTACTGGCAGAAAAGTTCCAAAGGTCTGTAGCCCAACCACATTTCGAAAAAAAGTAGCTATAAGGGCCCCGATCGGAATCACAAGAAGAATCTTAATGATATTTAATGGCACACCAGTTTTACTTAACCACTCAAAAAGATTAAGAGCATTAAATGAATTTTCACTAAGCCTATGCAGTTTAGTCGACGGAACTAATATTTGCGTGTTGCTAAAAAGCCAATCAAACGAAATATCAGCGGTATGTGAAAACATAACTTCATCTGATTCATAAATCTTTAAATAATTATAAGGAATTTTTGCGAAATAATTATTAGTGGGATCAAAAGCAATCCAATTACCAGCTACAAAGGCCTCAATCCACTGATGGCTGGTACGTTTATTTTGTCCGTCTAAAATTAAACCACCAATGACTCGTGCAGGAATGCCTGACAGCCGTAGTAGCGCCACCATCAGACGACTTTTACCATTACAGGAAGCTTTATTTAAAACTAGGGCGGTCAGTGCACTTGTACTTCCTTTAAAGGGAAGAGTTGGAATTCCGGATGCATAATCAAAAACACTTTTGAAGATTTTGTTTATGCTTTTTTCCTCACCAACAAGCTGTAGCTGTAATTTTTTGATGCTCGGATGATTGGTTTGAATCATATCACTTGATCCCAAAAATGGATCGGCCTCATTGTTTTTTAAATCACCCAGCTGAAGATCGGGGTCAATCTGCCAGGCGACAGATTTTGCCAGCACTTCGAAACTATAAGTGACTTCAAAGGGTCCTGTTACACCGTCAGAAGCCCAAACGGCTTTTTTTTGAAAATCTTCGCCTTCGATTTTAAATCGGAACTGACTGCTGGCAAATGATTCACCGTAAATGCGCTGTCTGGAATCTTCAGTCGGCACAAATGCAGATACAGTTGTGGCTCTGCCGTCCCCCTGCCCAGTCAATTTATAAGTTACCCTGTAAGCTTTTTCAGGAAGCATTAGATCCCATGAATAGTCTAAATAGAAAAATTTGTAAGCAATAAGAGCTGCACTCAATGTAAGTAGAAACCAACCAATAATTCTCATGAAAATATTATGAAATGTGAAATCTATGGCATCAAGGTAAAAACACTTATCATAGAATTTCAAGACTACGAACAAGCAGTCGTATCTTTAGGAACAGGCAGTACTGGCTCCACAGTTCACACAGCGATAACAACCCGATTCTACAATTGTGTCTCCACCGCAATCTACACACTGTGGAAGCTTTTTAAAGCTGTTTAGCGGTTGCACGTACTTACTGCCATCACGGTAAATGGCCACTGATTTTAAACCCAGCTGCCAGGCTTTCAAATACACATCTGAAATATCCTGCACTGTACTGTTTTTGGGTAAGTTAACTGTTTTAGAAATGGCTCCTGAAATAAATTTTTGGACTGCTGCCATCATTTTTAAATGGGCCACAGCACTTAAAGCCCCGTCACCTTGATCATTAATACCGACGGCCGTTGCAAAAACGCTTTGGTGTTCAGGTTTTATTTTTCTAGAACCAAAGCAATATCCTTTTTCTGCGATTTCTAATAAAATTTGTTCGCTAGCTACGGCATGATAACCTAAATTTTGTAAAGCCGCTTTAACTGATTGATTGACAATTTTTAAAGATCCACCGCCAGATAATTTTTTATATTTAACTAATGAATATTCAGGTTCGATTCCTGTTGTATCACAATCCATAATTAAACCAATTGTGCCCGTCGGCGCAATTGCTGTGACTTGGGCATTTCTAAATCCGTGTCTGTTCCCCATTTTGATAACATCATCCCAAATTTCAAAACACACGGCTTTAAATTCTACTGGCAATAATGACCAATCAATTTCACTTAAAGATTTCTGATGTTTCTTGATCACTTTCATCATCGATTTTTTATTTTTTTTGAATTCAGGAAACGGTCCAATTTTTTGCGCGATTTCGCTACTGGTGTAGTAGGCCATCCCCGTCATTAACGCAGTTATAGCCGAAGCCAAAGCCCTAGCTTGGTCTGAATCATAGGATAATCCTAGCCGCATGATTAAACTTCCTAAATTAGCGAAGCCTAAACCTAATGGCCTATAGTCATGAGAATTCTGCGCAATCTTGGTTGTTGGATAACTAGCGTAATCCACAAAACATTCTTGAGCTAAAATAAATGTTTTAACTGTGATTAAAAATTCATGAATTCGAAATTCACTGATACTATAATTTTCACCAAAAAATTTAGTCAAATTCAGCGAAGCTAAGTTACAAGCTGAATCATCAATAAACATATATTCAGAACAGGGATTACTGGCATTAATCTTTGACGTATCTGCACAGGTATGGAATTCATTGATGATATCATTAAACTGAACACCAGGATCAGCACATTCCCACGCTGACTGACAAAGTTCACTCCATATTTTTTCTGCCGGGATTTCTTGAATAGTTTTATTTCTTTGTAATCTTGTTTTTAAAGCCCAAGATTTTTTTTCCAAAAAAGCTTTCATGAATGAATTTGAAATTCGTATTGAATTATTCGCATTTTGTCCAGAAACAGTATTGTAAGCTTCGCCGTTTAGATCTGCTGAATAACCTGCTTGAATTAAGGCTTTAGCTTTACGTTCTTCATTTTTTTTCCAATTGATAAAGTCAAGAATTTCTGGATGATCCACATCCACACACACCATTTTTGCTGCACGCCTGGTCGTGCCACCTGATTTTATAGCTCCTGCAGATTGATCTAATACTTGCAAAAAAGAAATTAACCCTGAACTTGTCCCCCCAGTGTTCAGTTGTTCATACTTGCTTCTTAAATTTGAAAAATTGGTTCCTGAACCAGAACCATATTTAAATAGTTTAGCTTCAGATTTTACAAGATCAAAAATCGATTCTAAACTGTCTTCAACAGATTGAATAAAACAAGCTGACAGTTGTGGGCGTTGATAAGCGTGGATAACTGGTTCAATTTTATTTTTTTTCTGATCCCAGGCAAAGTGCTGGGATGCTGATTTAATTTTATAGGCTTCATGCAAACCACAGTTAAACCACACTGGCGAATTAAAAGCAGCTGTTTGGTTTAAAAGATGATATTCAATTTCTGTTCTAAAATTTTGAATTTCTTTTTTTGAAGAAAATATTTTTGACATCAATGCTGATGTTTCGATACCTAATCCAATTCTTTGCACAAGTTTGAAAATTGAGTTCTCGCTGGATATATTTTTTCTAAAATACTTACTAGCAGCTATATCAACGGCCGTTTGTGACCAGTGACTTGGAGCGGCTATTTTGAACTTTGAATAAATCAATTCACCCTTTTGATTTTTAATTTCAGAATGAACTAGTTGTGTTTCAAAAAAAGTGTCAGATTTCAGATTCTTAAAAGATTGCTTAGACGATTGAATAAAATAAGGATAAAAAAAGTGTTTTGCAGACTTCATCAATATAATTGTAATCAGAAAATTACGTTGGACAAGTCCAAAGTCTTTTGTTCCAATAAAGCTAACTTTAACTTTTTATAAGGAGCCTCTATGAAAATGACTCTGTTTGTCGCGCTATTCTTCAGTCTAATTACGACTGCACAAGCCTCTGAAAATGTTTTAATTACACCGATGAATCCGACTTCACAATCTGATTTAACCACTTCATTTGTACCTTTAGCTTTGCCTGCCGTGATGGGTCGAACATCATATGACTTTGGATACACTTGGGTAAATTCACTCAGCACAGTGACTTTTAAAATCACTAATATCGGAACTGGGATTTTAAACTATAGACAGGCTGTTATTTACGGTATTGCCTTTAATGGACGACACAATTGTAATTTAGCCCTTTTTCCTAACGAATCATGCACTGTCCGCATTGAATTCTGGCCACACCAAGAGGGTTCTTACAATGGACAATTTCAATTAAGATTTGCTGAAGATACGTCAATTATCGATCTTTGGGGCTATGCACGCCGTTAAAAATAGGCTATAGTGGTCTCATGATCCAAATATCTGAACCCGCAGCCAAACGATTAGCCTTACTTAAGCAAGATGAAGGAAAACCTGAAGTCGCTGCTTTACGCGTTGAAGTTAAAAAAGGTGGATGTTCAGGCTTATCTTACAAAATGGATTTCGACATTGATTCAAAAACTGGAGACCAAGTTTTTGAATCAAACGGTCAAAAAATCGTCGTTGATGGTGAAAGTCTTCTTTATCTCATTGGTTTGACTCTTGATTTTTCAGGCGGACTAAATGGTAAAGGTTTTGTTTTTAATAATCCGAATGCCACAAAAAACTGTGGTTGTGGTTCTAGCTTCAACGTCTAATCTGTTGACGACCCTAAACTTCTTTCAAAAAAATTAGGTTAAAATGAGTCTAAAGCTTATTAGGCTAGTTCCTTTTTGAGTCTAAACCGCATCTAACCTATAATCTCTACCATTTAAACCTTTCCCCTTTACTGTTCACCCTGACAGTGAGACTCTCTGCCACCAGAACCAGCATCACCAAAAGGATAACCTGTGAACAACGAAAATACTGATCTACCAGTTAACGAAACTGTCGATCAAATCGACCAAGCGCCGCGCACAAAAAACACTGAACCTGTCATTGAATCACAGGTCGATGAGGTTTCAGATGCGCCAACGAACGATTTCTTAAACTTTGCTTTGTCTGAAGAAATTCAGAAAGGTTTAGCGAAATTAAAATTTACTAAAGCAACGCCCATTCAAAAAGCGTGTATTCCTTTTCTATTAGAAAATGAATCAGATATCGTGGCTTTAGCGAAAACAGGAACTGGTAAAACAGCTGCTTTCGGATTACCACTTGTTGAAAAGCTAGAAGCTGGTGCAGGAATGCAAGCTTTAGTGCTTTGCCCGACTCGCGAATTAGCTCAGCAAGTTGCGCTGATGATTAAAAACTTTGGTGAATTCAAAAAAATGAAAGTCGCTACAGTTGTTGGCGGCGAATCATATGATAAACAAATTCGCGCAATCAAAAGTAATCCTGAAATTTTAGTCAGTACTCCAGGTCGTTTAGTCGATTTGATGGAACAAAAAATTATTGATCTTTCTGATGTTAAATATTTAGTTTTAGATGAAGCTGATGAAATGCTTTCTTTTGGCTTTGAAGAAGCTTTAGAAACAATTTGGAAATCAACATCGAAACAAGATCTTAAAACATGGTTGTTTTCTGCAACAATGTCTAAAATGATTCGTAATTTAGCGGCTAAATATTTAAAGAAAGCCCACGAAGTGACTTTAAATACTCAGCAAGAAAAAATTCTTGTTGATTCATATGCTTGTGTGATTTTTGAAGAAGATAAAGAAGATGCTTTATCTTTATTAATTAAAAATACTCCTGAATTCTACGGTATTATTTTTGCGACAACTAAAAAACAAGTGGCTGAACTTGAAGTACGCCTACGTGGTTTAGGCTTAGATGTTGAC
Organism: Bdellovibrio sp.; assembly: GCA_043721535.1. Taxonomy (GTDB): domain Bacteria; phylum Bdellovibrionota; class Bdellovibrionia; order Bdellovibrionales; family Bdellovibrionaceae; genus Pseudobdellovibrio. The sequence continues at coordinate 11,528 of JAYSQO010000017.1, forward strand.
AGCTTGCATGGCGATAAAGTTCAAGCTGATCGTACTCGTACAATCGAACGCATGAAGCACAAACGCACTAAGATATTAGTAGCGACTGATGTGGCTGCGCGCGGCTTAGATATTCAGGATTTAACACACGTTGTAAATTTTGAAATCCCTTGGGATGTTGAAACGTATACTCACCGTGTGGGTCGTACTGCACGCGCTGGTAAAACTGGAATTGTTTGGACAATGGTTAAACCTAAAGAAAGTCCTAAATTGTCTAGATTTGAAAAAGCATTAGGTCATACATTCAAAAATTTAAGAATTCCTTTAGTTGAAGAAGTTCAAGTTAAACAAAAAATGAACTGGTTAAACGAAATTGCTACACGCAATGTTCGTGAAACTGATGTCACTCGTTTTGCTAAAGCTGTTGATCAATTAGAAAACGCAGCTTTAACTGAATTATCAATCGAAACAAAACAATGGCTTGCAAAAGCTTTTGATTATTTCGGTCAAGGTGAAGAACTTCGCATGAAACAACCCCGTTCTTTAGAATTACGTTCAAGCGAATCACGCAGCAGTGATCGTTCATATAGTGATGACAGCCGTCCACGTTTTGATGGTCGCGGTGGGTCACGTGACAGTAATGATCGTTCTGGTGGTTACCGTGGTCGCAGCGATTCACGTGATGGTGGATCTCGTGGTGATTCTCGTGGTCCTCGTCGTGATTACAGCGACCGTGCTCCTTCATCAAGCGAAGGTTCTAGTGAAAGCCGTCCGCAATCTCGTTGGGGATTCCGTGACAGAAACGATCAAGCACCAAGAAGTGATGACCGTGGACCAAGATCTGATTCACGTCCATCAACTGGTGGCAGTAGTGGAGAGTCTCGTGGTTTCCGTGGCGCAGCCCGAAGCGGCAGCGGCGCTAGCCGACCTGCAACAGGCGGATCACGTGGCGGACGCCCAAGTAGCGGACCTCGTGATGCTGATTCAGCACCACGTAAACCAAGATATTAATTAATCAAAATATGCTGTACAGCGTATTGAAATAGAAGGCTCATTTTAGTCTTATATTTCAATACGAGGTACACCAATGAAACTACAAATCGCATTAACAGCAATCGTTCTTTTGTTATCAGTTAGTTCTTTCTCGCAAACTAAAATGTCAAAAAAAAATAATTCTGATGAAACTTGTCAAACTAAAATCGCTGAAGTTGAAAATTTACTTTTTGCTGATGGGTCAGTTAAAGAAATTCCAAAATTTATTACAAAAAATGATGCCGCAATTGATTTTTGTTCATCTCGAAAAGGCGGCAAGGTCAAAGCGTTCTTAAAAAGCGGTCAAACTTTATGTAAAGACGCCCACCTCACCAAAGATAAATTTCAATATGGAAGTTGTGTTTTAAAAGTACTCAAAATTTCTTTGAATACAAACCCAGACACCGGCCGATAATTATTTTTTTAAATACAATACTTGGCCAATTTGACAAATTTCTGATTTTAAATTCTGATCACAATGATCGCGAACAACCTGGCACATCTGTAAACCAGAACCCAGAAGCTGTCGATAGATGTCAGCATTAATCGGGCCGACAACTGGTAAATAAATCTGTTTCACTTCATCTGAAAAACCAGCTTTAGTATTCATAATTGCGCAAACGTTATGTTTCATTTGATCGTTGCAATTCATGTAGATTTTATAAGAGCTACTTGGAAATACTTTTTTTAAATCTAAATAGTTTTGTTGAACTAAAAAACCAATAGTTAAAACGAACAATCCAAGTGCTGAACCTAAGATATTTTTTAATTTCATTTTTTAATTCGCTTAGACATTTCATTGAGCGTTATTGGAATTTCTTGAAAGAAGTCTTCTTTTCTAAATTCTAATTCATTATTCAAGTCATCTTGATTTCTAATTGAATCTAGATGCAACTGCAATTTTTTTATTGGACCGACAATTCGTCTTGAAACGTAAAGTCCCCAAACCAACATCACTAAAGATATCAACACGCCAGCAACAACTATGCTTTGACTCAGATCAGTTTTTTGGATTTGAATAAAGACATAAAATGGATGCCCCTCTAGCAACGAAGACGACTGGCCCAGCTCAGTCATTCTACGAAAAAAAAGCTCAAGACCAATCCAAAAAATAGAAAGCGATATAACTACTGGCACTATAAGATACAAACCAAATTTGTATTGAAATTCTTTGTTGATGATTAACTTTCTATTGATTTGTTTTTTTTCCATTTAAATCTCACTTTAAATATGGGTTTAATTTTTTATATCACTAAATGTTTCATCGGTTAAAACTGATTTATAATCTGGATTCTTCATCTTATTTTTTACACAGTCATCCAGCTTTGGAGGATTGGCCATGTACATAACTTCAGTTTCACATATTTTCTCAGCTTGCTCTGCAAAACTTACTGCATAGCTTTGTAATCCAAAAAATAAAGTCATTAATATTACTGTTTTCATAAATTTCCCCCTGGCTTAAACATTCGTAAATTTAAAAGCAATACTATATAATATCGGTACTTTTTTAAAAAAGAGTATACTTAAAATGAGATTTTATAAAAAATATTGCTTCTTAATGAGACTTAATAATTTATGTCTTATTTTTGGACAATAAACTAATCTTGAGTGTTTAACTTTTCTTCAGCTAACTTTTCATTCAGTTTTTTAGGAAAATTCACGACAGTTTTAAGTGGAATTTCTTGACCAGATTTCAACAGCTTTGTGCTTAGATGCGGATTGTAAAATCGCAATAATTCACTATCATTGTCAAAATCAGTCAATAGTTGATCGTAAGTAATAACTTTTTTAATTTTATACTGTTCTGTTTCTAATTCTTTATACCTATACACAGGCTCAGGAAAATAAATATTGGCATGCGATTCAACATGCAGTGCTGCTAAAAATGTTGAATAAAAATTTTTACTGGCAAAGCCTAATCCTTTTTTAGAATTCGAATTGTTCACTAAAAAAGTAATGTCATTTGAATTAAATTTTTTAATAACTTTTCGCATACTGCCCACACCGTGGTTATATGCTGTCACTGCTAAGGGCCACGATTTTAAAATCGCATAATTTTCTTTAAGGATAATGGCCGCAAGCTGGGTTGAATAGAAAGGATGATTTCGTAAGTCTTGCGACTTAGACATGTATTTATATTTTCTTGAAACACGTGGCATGATTTGCCATAAACCACTAGCTCCAACACTGGATTGCGCGTAAATATTAAAAGAACTTTCAACAAAGACAATGCGTGAAAGTTCTTTAGGAATACCTTCGCTTTCAAAAACTTTTTCAATCATCGGGAAGTACCGGCCAGAAATTTTAATGGCTTCAAGCATTCGATCTTTTAGACCCATTTGTAACCGAATTTTTTCGATATCGATTTTATGTTTTGCTGCTAAATTTCTTTTTTGCCTTTTAACTAAAATTTCTGATTCTAATTCTTTGCGAATGGCTGACCATTTTTGATTGGCATAAACTTGAGCTAAATCAATTTCTCCGAGGATAACTTCTGTGTCACCTGCGATATGAAAAACACCTTGTTGAGTACTGTATTGTGTATAAACTTTTATCCAAAAATCCACATCTTTTTTTAGACCGTCAGGAACTTTAAAAGTATCAATTGTGTAACCTTTTGCTGGGTACAAATTAAACTGTGGTGTTGTCCACGTCGTCGTATTGACAATTTCATCGGCAAGCATTTTTTTTGAATTTTGAGCCAACGAATGTTGACTCATTATGATACTGCAAAATACGACTAGATAGAATTTGAACGTAGAGTATTTCATAATCCATTTATCGGAAACCTGACCCCTAAAATTTAGAGGCAATATTTAGATTCTATTTCGCCGACCGTTATTGAGAGAATTTTAAAACCACCAGTGTATTTTGCAGGGGCAAGTGTTGTCCAATTTTCTCCGTCAGTGCTTCGATAGGCAAATTGTAGAGGCCCTGTACGTCCATAAACATTTAGTACGCCGACATAAGTACCAGTTTTTGGATTATACTGACTTACTATTGACCACCAGCTCGGTGGTACAACACCATCAATCTTAACAGGCTTGCTTGTCCAATTAATACCATCAGTACTTCTCCAGACTTTGGCACTTGCTAGACTAACAAACTGGGAGCCGTCAAAATGTAGCTTTCCTAAATTAAATGGTAGTGGATAAGTTGCCCATGTTTTTCCATTATCAATGGACCGAATAACACTCGCCGCTGCTGAAGTAGTTGCTGTGGCTCTTAAGAAGCTTTGAGAAATAATAATTCCATTGCCCTCAGCAAAACTACGCCCCTCGGCATTTGCTGTATATGCATTAGGAATAACAGCCCATGTATTTCCTTCGTCGTAACTAATTCCAAGGGCAGTATTGCGTCCTGTAACAAATATTTTATTATTTAATTTAACAACCGCTGGATAACTAATTAAAGTATTAACTGAATTAATATTGCTGTTCACCAAACGTGTCCAACTGGCACCAACACTACTAGATGTATACCAATTTTGGCCTTCCGTCACATGCAGTATTAAGCTTTTGCCTACTGCAATTCCACCACCCCACGAGCCATCGTGAACAACATCCCAATTAACACCATCACGTGATCGTCTAAGTGTTCCATTGTATCCCCAGCCAAAGTTTGCAAAGAAATATCCGCCGTCAGAATCGATTCCTCGACTTGCCGTTGTAGAGTGATCATTATCTAAAGCTCCAACATCCTGCCGATCATTAATCCAAGTCAATCCATCATCGCATGACATAACTGTTCTTGCTCCGTGACCACTGGCCATAAAAATAGTTTTCATTGCTACTGTGGGTAATGGTGGCGGTGGTTGAACGACGGCACTAACAACCCAACTGTGTTCAACTGTTGTTGTATTTCCAGCGTTATCTTTGACTTGCACAGAGTATTTATGGGCTGTGACTGGCAAATTACTTAAATTAACTGGACTTACGCAATTTGCATAGGCCGCGCTACCCAACGCACACTGTATTGATAACAGTCCTGACCCTGCATCACTCGCTGTAAATGCAAATGTCGCTGCTGTTTGCGTCGTCATTAATGCTGGGCTTTGTGTAAAGTTTAAAACTGGTTTCACAGTATCCACAGTGATTGTCAATACTGATTCAATTGATACATTCCCTGCTAAATCGTACGATTTAACTTTAAAATTATTAACCCCTTCAACTGCCGTTGCCACATGTGGACTTGAACATAAGGCATAGGCAGAGTTATTCAACGAACATTGATGTTCTTTAATTCCTGATCCAGCATCAGTGCTTGAGAAAATAAAATTCCCTGATTTTGTACTACCCACTGCTTCGTAGCTCGAAGTTAAAACAGGTTTTGCTGGAGCCACTGTATCTATAACCCAATTATAGCTCACAGCTGATGATTGAACATTCTGTGCATTCTGCCCACGAACTTTAAAATTGTGCGCTGCCGACGATAATCCTGTATAACTTTTTGGACTGGTGCAGGCTATGTAAGTTGCATTATCAATCGAACATTCATAACTTGTGATTCCAATACCTGAAAAACTAAATGAAGCCATCGTGCTTGCTAGTACACTTGCTGGTGTAGATTGTAGTGTTACTGTAGGGACACTGAGATCAATAACCCAATTATAAGAATAGATGATACTGACGTTCCCAGCACGGTCACTGGTTCTGATTTTAATATTATGTGCACCTGCAGCTAAGCCGTTTAAAGCCTCAGGGCTTGCGCAAATCGCGTACGACGCGCTATCCACAGAACATTCAGTAGATATTATACCCGATAAATTATCAGTTGATAAGAAACTAAAAGCTGCAGTTTGTGCATTGGTAATGCTTGCCGGAGTTTGAGAAATACTTAATGTAGGAGCTGTTGCATCAATTCTGAAATTTCTTGAAAGTTCAAAGATTTTTCCTGACACCATTTCAACAACAACTTTCAATGCGTAATCTCCGTCAGATAAGTTATTTGACTGCACAGATTGGCCTGAACAATCTTGTGTTGCTTGATTGCCTAATTGGCAACGAATGGATTTAATCGTTAAGGGTACTGCACTGGTGACTGAAAAATTTGAAATCACATTACGTGTATTGTACAAACTAGTTTTTTCAACAAATGAAATTACTGGTTCAGGCTCAACTGTTGATAAGCTTGAATTTAAACTTTCAGAAATAATTTCTGAGTTGATTTTATTTGAACAGTTTTGGAACGGGAAAAGCACAGATAACAATATAAAATTGAGCACAACTAATTTGCCTATTTTTGATCTCATTGAATTTCCTCGCCCACATAATACTTATCGGCATAATCCAACTGGACTTAAATACTGTATTCTTTTGAGACGTTGTATTTCAGCAGGTCTTACGACAGGAAGGTTGTTAAAATTAATCTAATTGATTTAGTATATAAAGTATAAAAATTTTTACAAAGGTTAAGCCTATGTTCAAATATCCAATGTATTTTCAGACCGAATGTTCAACTCAGTCAGGAGTCCAGAAAACATGGGTTGTGACTTCAAAAACTAGTCAAAATAATTGGACAGCGACTTGCGCTGTACCACCAGAATTCAACGGACCTGGCGGAGGATTCAGCCCAGAAGATTTATTTGCCCAAGCGCTGACGAATTGTTTTGTCGCTACTTTTAAAGTCTATGCTGAAAATTCAAAATTAGATTATGAAAACTTATCTGCAGAATCAGTTCTCACAGTAGATTTAGATGAAAATAAAAAACCAATTATGAAAAAATTGAAGCTGCTTGTTTCTGTTTTGAATCCATCAAATCAGGATATAGCAGAGCTGCTTGCGAAAAAAGCATTTCAGTCGGGGTTTATTCTTAATTCTGTTAAAACCGAAATCGAATTCGAATACAATAAGAATGAATTTTTTAAAAATAAAATCATCAGCAAAAAATGAAGGTTGGATTTTAGGAGCTCCATGGACCAATTAAAGGTATTAATTGATTCTGACATTACAATGCAATTGCAGACCTTTAGCTGCTTTTTCATGACAGGTGTTATCTGGATCATTCAACTTTTACACTACCCAAGCTTTAGATTTGTCGAATTCAAACAATTTTATAATTTTCAAAAGTTTCACACACAGACTATAACTTATATTGTTGGTCCTCTAATGATTTTAGAAATTTTCAGTGGATTATATTTACTCTTAATTAATGAATTTTCATTTTTTTGGCTAGTACAAATGATTTTACTAATTCTCATTTGGCTGTGTACTGCATTCTTAAGTGTCCGGCTTCATACAACCTTGTCGCAACCACATATAGGTGACATTGAAAGATTACAAGTCATCAATTTACTTGTTAAAATGAATTGGCCTAGAACACTACTGTGGTCTTTACGTAGTCTGCTATTTATGGTTAACTTTAAGGTTCTATTATGAATCACTTACATATCACCCTAGGAAATCAGCTTTTTAAGCCAGATCATTTAAAAAATAGTTTAAAAGAACACAAAAAAATAACTGTTTTTATGCGTGAAGATAAAGAATTATGTACTTACTATAAATTTCACAAACAAAAAATAGTATTTTTCTTAAGTGCAATGCGAACCTACGCTTATGAGCTTTCAAAAAATAAGTTGCATATACACTATGAAAAAATTGAAGACACTTTTAATTTAAATTCGACATTTGAACAGTCATTACAAACGTTTCTGACCAAAAATGAAATCACTTCGGCCTCTGTCTATGAAATTGAAGACAAATTCTTCGAAAAAAGATTGATCGGTCTATTTACAAAAATGCAGATCCGTCTTCAGATTATACAAAGTCCGATGTTTTTAACATCACGCGATCAATTTAAAAAATATTTATCCCTTTCAAAACGTCCGTTTATGAAGGTTTTTTATGAAAAGCAACGTATTGCGCTAAAAATATTGATTGAAAAAGACTTGTCACCTGTTGGCGGTCAATGGAGCTTCGATGCTGAAAACAGGCTATCTCTACCAAATAAAATCTACCCACCTGATGTGGCCCGAATTAAACCCAGCCAGCATGTAAAAGATGTAAGCCTTCTGGCAGACAAATTTTTCTCAAATCATATAGGCCTTTCTGAACAGTTTTGGTTACCCGTCAGTCGCAAAGAAGTCCACTCCTGGTTGGATCAATTTATAGAAGAACGCTTAGAACAATTCGGACCCTATGAGGATGCTATTCCTGAACATTCAACTTTTGTTTTCCATTCTGTGTTAACTCCATTTTTAAATGTAGGCTTGCTCACTCCTGATGAAATTGTCACAGCAGTATTAGCACATTACAAAAAAGCAAAGGCACCTATAGCTTCAGTTGAAGGATTTATTCGTCAAATAATAGGCTGGCGTGAATTTATACGCGGTATTTATCAAAACTACAGTGACAAACAAGAAACCACCAATTATTTCAAACACTCTAAAAAATTAAAACCGTGTTGGTATGATGGCACGACCGGAATAACACCTTTAGATATCACCATCAAAAAAACTGTTCAGTTCGGCTACGCTCATCACATCGAAAGATTGATGGTTGTGGGAAGCCTAATGTTACTTTTAGAAATTGAACCGCGCGAAGCGCACAAATGGTTTATGGAAATGTTTATCGATTCATCTGACTGGGTTATGGGACCTAATGTTTATGGCATGGCCCTATTCAGTGACGGCGGAATTTTTGCCACCAAACCTTATTTCTGTGGCTCAAATTATTATAAAAAAATGGGTCTGTACAAAATAGATGCTGTTTCACAAAAACAATGGGCCGACGGTGTGGATGGTCTTTACTGGGGATTTATTGAAAAACATAAAGATTTCTTTTTGAAGAATCCACGCATGTCGATGATGGCTCGAACCGTCGAAAAAATGGATAAAGCCAAAAAAAAAAGAATCTATGCAGCCGCCGAAATCTTAAGAAAAAAACTCACAAGTTAATGATTGGAATTATTTTTTAGTTTGCGTCGAGTTTTCATTTGAGTTCAAGATCATAGTGTCTTGCTTAGCATGCAAATCTTTTTGATCTTTAATTTTAACACCTTTAATTTTTTTATGCGTATCCGTTTTTGTTAACTGCTCAGTCATATCCACGGTGATTGAACCAAAACATTTAACTTGGCAACTCAATCGTCTTCCATCTAAGTAATAACTTGTACCAATGAGATTAATTTCTGCCTTTGAAGGCTCCGGCACACAGTGACTGCCTTCAGTTATCTTTATCCGGCATTCTGAACACGACGGAACACCATTGCAAATTGATTTAATCTTAATGTTATTTTCAGTCGCAATCTGCAGAAGACTTTTTTTAGAATCCACATCGACTTCAATATTCATGGGCATAAACTTTATTTTCATGATCAACCTACTACAATTTTAATAAATTTCTTTTTGCCAGCTTTTAGAATAAAGCTTTGACCTTTTTTAAGATCAATTTTCAATTTAGCATCACTTATTTTATCTTGATCTATACTGACTCCGCCGCCGATGATTAATCTGCTGGCTTCGCCGTTTGACGCTGTTAATCCACACAATGTCATTAACTGCACAACACCAATATTTTGAGGCATTGCAGAAAATTCTTCGATTTGGTCAGGTAAACCTTTATCTACAAAAATCCGATTGAATTCATCTTCAGCAGCTTGTGCAGCCGCTTGCGAATGAAATCTGGCTACTAAAAATTTAGCCAAGCTCACCTTTACATCTCGTGGATGTTTCTTTTTATCCTGAACTTCTTTTTTTAGACTGACCACTTGTGATGGTTTTAAATCAGTCAGAAGTTCATAATACCTAAACATCAAATCATCAGAAACACGCATCGTTTTACCGAACATATCTTTTGGTGATTCATTAACGCCAATATAATTATCTAAAGATTTCGACATTTTATTAACACCGTCTAATCCTTCTAAAATAGGCATCGTCAAAACACATTGCTGTTCTTGACCATAAGATTGCTGAAGATCACGACCAACAAGTAAATTAAATTTCTGATCCGTCCCACCCAGTTCTAAATCTGTTTGCAGCTCTACAGAATCATAGCCTTGGCATAACGGGTACATCAATTCATGTAATGATATTGGCACACCGGATTTATAACGATTAGTAAAATCATCACGCTCAAGCATTCTTGCCACCGTGTACTGCGCAGATAATTTAATAAAATCAATTGATGTTAATTTTAATAACCAACTTGAATTGTAAACGATTTCTGTTTTTTCAGGATCTAATATTTTAAATATTTGTTCAGCATAACTTTTGCCATTGGCGTCGATTTCTTCACGTGAAAGTATTGGTCTTGTGGTGTTTTTCCCTGTGGGATCGCCGATTAAAGCTGTAAAATCACCAATTAAAAATTGCGCATGGTGACCTAGATCTTGAAGAACTTTTAACTTGTTGATCACAACAGTATGCCCCAGATGAATATCTGGACGGTTGGGATCTGCTCCTAATTTAATTTTTAAAGGTTTCTTTTTTTCAAAACTTTTTTTAAGTTTTTTTGTAAAATCGCCTTCAGAAATAAAATCAACAGCTCCAAATTTAATAATTTCTAATTGTTCTTCAACGGGTAAAAATCCCATAGATTATCTTGCCACTTCCACAGCTCTTGATTCACGAACCACTGATACTTTAACACCACCAACATGGGGCATTTCACGTTCAATTTTTTTCACGATATCTCGGGCTAACATCACTGATTGATCATCAGTCACACGTGAACTTTCTACTAGTACACGAACTTCACGTCCAGCTTGTAAGGCCACTGATTTAATAACTCCATCAAAAGAATTAGCAATACTTTCTAAATCTTTAAGTCTGTTAATAAAACTATCCATTTGCGGACGGCGAGCCCCGGGACGAGTCATCGATAAAATACTGGATGCATGGACTATCCACGCCAAGATCGAAGACTGTCTGTCATCATCTGTGTGTGATTGAATCGAATGACAAACTTCTTCGCTTTCACCGAATTTTTTAGCGATCTCAGCACCGACAACAGCATAACTGCCTTCCATCGAATGATCCGCTGCTAAACCGATTGAATGTAACACGCCAGCGCGTTTTGCTAATTTAATATTGTAACCTAATTCAGAAGCTAATAAACCTGCAATGTGCGAGACTTCTAGCGAATAATTTAATGCATTTTGCGCATGAATTTGACGGTACTTTAATGCGCCAAGCATTTTCACTAGTTCATTGTGCATGCCAGTGATTCCAAGTTCGACGATCACTTTATCGCCCTCTTCTTTCATTGATTTTTGTAATTCAATTTTTTGTTTCTCAACGACTTCCTCAATACGCGCTGGATGTACACGCCCATCTTCCATTAATTTATCGATAGTCTTTCTAGCCAATTCTCTGCGTACAGGATCAAAACCCGAAATAACAATTGTTTCCGGAGTATCATCAACGATCAAATCGACACCACATAATGCTTCAAGTGTTCTGATGTTACGACCTTCACGACCGATAATTTTACCCTTCATTTCATCTGACGTTAAGCTCATCACTGAAACTGTTCTTTCAGATGTGTATTCAGAAGCAAACCTTGCCAAGGCTCTGGCTAAAATACTTCGTGATCTTTTGTCCGCCTCTTTTTTAGTTGTCTCTTCAATTTCAGCAATTTTAACAGCAGCTTCTTTTTTAGCTGTTTCTTCTAAGACTTGAAACAATTCACGTTTAGCTTGGTCTTGTGACATGCCAGCAACATTTTCTAATTTTTTCTGCACAAATTGAATTTGGTCTTGTGTTGTTTTTTCTAATTCACGAAGACGACCTTCAGCGATATGAACGCGCTCTTGTCGGTCTTTAAGTTGATTGGCAAATTTATCATTTTCATCAGCACGCTGTTTGTGTTGTGCTTCAATTTCACTGAGACGTCTTTCAAGCTGTGATTCTTTATTTTTTAACTGAGCTTTTTGTTTGTTGATTTCAGTTTCAACAGTCTTACGAGCTTTTGTTTCAAAATCTTTCGATTTATTTTCTGAATCTTTCTTCAATTTAGAAGCCTCAGACTTCGCTTTGTTAATAATTTTGTCAGCTTCTGAAGCTGCTGTTTTCTTAGTATTGTTCTCACGAATACGAATAGCTGCAAAAACAACAAATGCCCCAATAACTAAACCAACTAGTGCTGCGATGATTAATTCCATACTAGAATTCTCCTTTATTTAAAGTATTTTTTAATTTGTACACATTTTTTTCTGTGACTACGCAATCAACTAACAAATCATGATTTTCAAAGGGAACATCATGGTTGTAAAATTGATCAAAGCATAATCCGATTTTGTAACCTTTATAGTTTTTAAATGATTGATCATAGTAACCGGCGCCACGACCTAAACGACGACCTGATGTGTGGTAGGCTAATGCCGGAATAATCACACCTTTAAGATCTTTAACTAAAACTTGTTCGCCATCTGCGGGCTCTGAAATCTTCAATGATGATTTCATCCAATTTTTTACATTTTTGTAATAGTCTAATTTTTTATCCACTTTGGGGTAAGCCCATTGAATATTTTTATTAAGACTGTCGAACTGAATTTGAGGTTCAGAGGCCAAAGGCTTAAATGCGCCCCAAAGGCCGTTAAAAGAATTGAGGACTTTGTTCAGTTGGGCTTCTAACAGGATAGACCAATTTAAGATAACAGCCGTTTCTAAACCAGAGGACTGACTTAAAACAAATTGCCGATAATCATTTTTAGTTGATAAGAGCTGTACTGACAAAAAATCTCCAAATAAACAAAAGTTTAAACAAACTTGTTTATTTTGGCAGAATCAATTTCTTGAGCTAACTTAATGGCTTTATTCTCTAATTTATCTAGCTCTTGTTGAGCTTTACGTTTCAGAAGAATCATTTCTTCCGCGATATTCAGAGAGGCTAAAACAGCTGCGTTTTGAAAAGAAGAGTTTTTAGTGACCTTGATGGCTTCAGTGACTTTGTTGTTAACGTAACTAACAAGTTCTTGAAGGGTTTGTTCATCATGAGAAGATTTAATTTTATAAGAAACACCTGCGATTTTAAAATCAAAAGTTTTCTTGGCCTGAACTTGAAATTTAGCTTCGTTTTCAGACTTATTATCTAGATTTTTTTCTAGCGTCGAATTCACTTCTTAAATCACCTTTTTTAAAGTTAATAATATCTATTACTTTAGCATACTGCTTTAACCTTGATTTTTAGAAATTGAAAAATTCCAAAATAAACAAGGACTTACATCGATAAGTATAAGCTGCAGAGAAAAACAGGCAACAACTACTTCAGAATAAACTTAATATTGTGCGGAGCGATATTTTAACAGCTATTTCACTTCGTCTATTCGACCACAAAGACAGACATCGACTTCGCTTTTAATTGAGCATGCCAATTTCAAGTTCAGTTTTGTATTCATAACCACTAAATGGGTCATTTTATCTTCCGTTAGGCGATATTCGATCTCAATGCCTTTTTCTCTGACTTCAGAGTAACGACCCCAGTCGCTTTCTATTTCGGCATTCAACAAGGCCTGCTGAATGCGCCCTTTCACTGTTGAAACTTTGTTTTTGGTATCAATCGGAATACCTTTAACTTTACCCTGATCATCAATCTTTGAATTCGTGATCTTATCGTTAATGACTTTCAGTTTGTATTTTTGTGATTCAGATTTATAAAAAATTTCACGTTGAACAGTTTTTTGACTTAAAATTAAATACTTTTTATCTAAAGCCTCAAAGATATCTTTAAATGTGTTCAATATATTCAGTTCAGTTAATTCAAACTGACAATCTTGAATATGTTTTTGCATTGAACTTAATCTTAAATTTTTAGGTCTGGAATCAGTCCATATTTTTGAATTCACGTCTTTAGAACTTGAACCTGCCACTGTAGTCACTGAAAAAAACAATACAAAAATTAATAAAGAAAAGCTTTTTATCATACAGATGTTCCTAATATAGATTGAATATATTCTCGCGCTTTAAAAACCTGCAGATCATTTACTTTTTCACCAAGGCCTATTAATCGAATTGGTTTTGCCAATTGATCAACAACACCTAAGGCGACTCCGCCCTTAGCTGTGCCATCCATTTTAGTCAGAATAATTCCAGAAACTACGATCGCATTATTAAATTCGATAGCTTGATTTAATGCGTTTTGTCCAGAATTTGCATCCAGCACGATCCATGTTTCATGCGGGGCTTCAGGAATTACTTTTGCCATCACACGTTTTACTTTTTTAAGTTCTTCCATTAAATGCGACTGTGTGTGCAGTCTTCCTGCAGTATCTAAAATCACGTAATCAAAATTTTGATTTTTAGCTTTTGTAACTGCATCAAAAGCCACCGATGCTGGATCAGTCACATTATCTGGCCAAAAAATGTCAGCTTGCGCGCGATCTGTCCAAACTTTTAATTGCGCACCGGCAGCGGCTCTGAATGTGTCACCAGCTGCAACTAAAACTTTATGGCCTTCGCCAGCTAATTGCGCTGTGATTTTACCAATGGTTGTGGTTTTACCCGCCCCATTCACACCCACAATCATTAATACCAAAGGTGAATTATTTTTTTTCGGCAGAATATCTGACACTCGCACAAAGTTTTCTTGTGGCAAATGAATATCAAACAAGATTTTTTGCATTTCTTGATCTAAAACTGTTTTGATTTTTTCGATATTGGTCATGTCAGATGATGATAATTCATCGGACACTCGGGCTAATAATTTTTCGACAGTTTTTGGACCCAAATCACTGGTGTAAAGAATTTCTTCAATTTCATCTAAAGTTTTTTGTTTATTTGATTTTAAATCACTGTTGGTGAAAACATTTTTTAATCGACCAAAAAAATGTTCATTGGTATTTTTTAGTGAATCTTGAATTGTTGCTGGTTTGTCTGTTTCTTTTATTTCAACAGACGTGTTTTGGTTTTTCTTCTGATTTCTAAGAACAGATAAGATCAATGGCACAAAGATCACTAAAATCAGTACACCGATAAAACCTAAAAGTATTTGAATTTGCTGGGCATGAGACTGTTGCATAAGTGATCTTATATCAGGACAAGACCACTTCAGGCTATCAAAAAGACTATCTAATATCAGCTAAGCTAACTGAAACCATTGTCGATACACCACGTTCTTGCATTGTGACGCCGTATAGTTTTTGCGCCACTTCCATTGTGTGTTTGTTATGTGTAACTACAATAATTTGTGATCGTTTAGCCATTTCTTTAACAAGTTCATTGAAACGGAAAACGTTCGCATCATCAAGCGGAGCATCAACCTCATCCAGTAAGCAATACGGTGATGGCTTAACAAGGAAGATTGAAAACACAAGGGCAACAGCCGTTAATGCTTTTTCTCCGCCAGACATCAACGACACGTTCTGCATCTTTTTACCAGGAGGTTTCGCGATGATTTCAATTCCCATTTCGCCTTTTTCTTCATTTTCAATAATTTGAAGCATAGCTTCGCCACCACCGAAAAGTACTGGGAATACTTTTTGGAATCGATCGTTTACAAGATCGAATGTTTCTTTGAAACGTTTTGAACAAATTTTATTAATTTTTTCAATCACTTTACGTAATTGCTCTTTCGCTTCCGTTAAATCTGTATGTTGTCCCGTTAAAAAATCATAACGTTGCTGAGTTTCAGAAAATTCAGTGATTGCTGAAAGATTAACTTCACCAATTTTTGCTAATTTTTCACGTAACTCTTTAAGTTCAACATCAGCGGCTACTGGATCACCTTCACGGTTAGCGTATTTTTCAATAACATCAGGTAAATTCAGCATGTATTTTTCACGAGTTTGGTCGATCAAATACTGTTCTTTCATTTTAGCCTGTTCTAATTTTAATTGCGCTTCGTTCATACGACCTAAACGTTCATTACGTTCACGCTGGGACGTTATCACTTTATCTTCAAGTTCACGAATATGAGCTGTTTCAATTTCGAATTGATTTTTAAATTGGGCCATTTCTAAACGTTTAACTTCAATGTCAGCAACCATACGTTCAAAATCAATTTTAGCTTGTTCTAAAATGTACTGACCTTCAGTCATTTGTGAATTATAACCTTCAGCCTCCACTGACATTCTTGAAAGTTGATCATTTAATGAATTCACTTGATGCAAAACCATTTCAAGTTGTCTAACTAAACCTTGGTATTCTTGATTTTTAGAAGCTGATCTAATTTGTAAATCAGTGACTTCATTTTGCTGTGATTCAAATCCATCTTTCATAGATTCGAATTCTTCAGTCAATGCAACTACAGAAGATTCAAGTTCAACTTTTTGAGTTCTTAGACTCACTAATGAATCATTTAATTCAGAAATTTTTTCATCTGTTTGAGACACTAAATCTTGTAACCGACGAACTTCTTTTTCTTGGCGTTCAACAGCACTTGTCGCCTGTTGAAATTCATTTTCTGCGCGTTCAAGATCTTTACGGAATTCAGCGACTTTGATTTCTTGATCAACACGACGCTTTTGTGCGCCTTCAAAATCATTCACAACATTATTTAATTGCTCTTCAACTTTTTTTAGCGAAGCCGACGCTAAAGCGAGTTTCCCAGCCCATTCGTTTTTCTTTTGAGTTAATTCAGAAATTTCACGACGACGTTTAAGAACTCCACTTTCTGCTGAATCTTTTGATCCACCAGTTAGAATTCCGTCAGCTGAAAGTGTGTCGCCATCTTGTGTGACAAATGTCCAACCTGCGTAGTTGGGTCTTAAAGCCAATGCTGTACGGATTGAATCAACGATCGCAACACCTGATAAAATATTTTCAACAGAATTCGAAAATTTTTCGTCAGACTTAACAACTTTATTTAAAAGACCGATAACGCCAGATTCATTTTCAGGATTACCTTGTAGACTTGAAAAGTTATTTTTGTTTTCAGCGGAATAAAAACTAGATCGCCCTGTGTTGTTTGTTTTTAAATAATCAACAGCTTGTAATGCTGTTTCTTGTTTTGCTGATAAAAGCATTTGTAATTTTGAACCCAAGGCTGCTTCCATCGCGATTTCAAATTCGCTAGGGACGCTGATCACTTCACTCACTGGTGAAAACGAAGCTGAAACTGACCCATCAGCATGCATTTCTTGCGCAGCTTGGGCTTTACTCCAAAGCATGACTTGCTTAACGCCTTCTTCAAAACCTTCAAAGTTTGAATGAAGATTTTCTAAACCGTAAAGTCTAGACGCTGTTTCATTTAAGTTATCTTTAAACAATTGAACTTCAGTTTGTTTTGTTTGCAACTGTTCTGTGAGGATTTTTTTATTAGCTTCGAAAGAATCGGCATCACTTGATAGATCAAGTTGCAACTGACGTTCAGAATCTAATTGATTATTCACTTTGCGACGACGGTTTTCAAAATCGTGGTGCGTTTCACGAAGTTCGTTCAATTTTAATTCTTCATCTGATAAACGTTCAGCGATTTCAGAGCGCTGACCGTTTAATGAATTAACTTTAGCGTCTAATGCTGATTCAGTTTGTCCGAAAGCAAATTGTTCACGACGTTTGTTTGTTAATTCAGTATCTATTTCATTAAAACGTTTTTGGTTAGCTGCGAAAGCTTCACCTTTTGATTGGGCTAAAATGGCTAATTCTTCAGATTCATATTTTAATTCAGTGGCTTGGGCCTGTAAGCTTTCTTGATCGCGTGACAATAATTCATGACGTGCTTTTTGTTCATTTAGAATGCTACCAGTCATTTGTTCATTACGTTTTGCTTGTTCTAAATTAAAACGGTGTTCTTGAATTTCTAATTCTTTTTTCTGAACAAGACCTTGTTGGTTGTAAAAATCTTGCTGTTTATCTTCAACAGCTTTTTCCTGTTCTAGAATAGATAATTTTAATGTTTCTAATTGCGACTGCATCACAGCTAAATCAGCTTCGCTACCGACTTCTAAAGACTGTGCACTATCAAATATTTTTTGGGCTTCATCCGCTGCGCGTTTTAAGTCAACGTACTGGGCAGACGATAGCCACAATTCAAGATCTTCGATTTGTGTTTTGATATTTTTATAACGTTCAGCGCGTTGGGCTTGGCGCTGTAAAGAATCGATTTGGCGTTTTAATTCACCAATAATATCTTGTAGACGTAATAAATTTTGATCAGTCGAAATTAATTTTCTTTGTGATTCTTTTTTACGGGCTTTAAATTTTGTGATCCCAGCGGCTTCTTCGATCAACATACGGCGATCTTCAGGTTTAGACGTGATAATTTTACCGATCATCCCTTGGGCGATAATCGAAAAACCTTTTGAACCAGCGCCTGTGTCCATGAAAATTTCTTGAACGTCTTTTAAACGGGCTACTTCTTTATTAATGAAGTATTCACCTTCACCATTACGATGAAGTTTACGAGTCACCATAATTTCAGAATGTTTTAAATATTTAGCGGGAAACGGTCCGCCGTCATTTTCTAAAGTTAATGAAACTTCACAAAGACCTAGTGGCGCATAATTTTCAGCACCGGCAAAAATCACATCCGTCATTTGCGATGCGCGAAGATCTTTAGCTGATTGATCGCCCATAACCCACATCAACGCATCAACGATATTTGATTTTCCACAACCGTTGGGCCCAACGATACCTGTGATACCAGCGTCGAATTGAATAACAGTACGATCTTTAAATGATTTAAAACCAATAAGCTCAAGTTTTTTAATTCTCAAAGGTAACTCCTTGAATGATTAACAGAGTTCTAACACACCTTATAACTGTCCTTTGGTCTGGGGGATGAGTCAATTGAGAAATCCCCAAAAACTTTCAGTTTTTTGAGGTTTTGCCGCAATGTTTAATGCTGGTTTTGTGAACTAATAATCAGGATTTTTTGTGCACCAAAAATGCATAAAGCCAAGATGGGCATACCCAGCTTGGCTTTATGAGCTTTCGAACTTCCTTTTTTGATCGGAGGTTCCGAATGCCGAACTTAACTAACAGCAGATGTAAGTTATATCGTCGTTTTGTGAAGTTCGCTTTAACTTTTTTAAGTCTGATTTATCAGATTTTACAAATTTTGAAGCTTATAAAAGACCTGATCGCTTAAGAACTCGATTTTGTGGCTCACCAACCGTACAGTGACTACTAAAGTCTAGGCCGGACTTAAAATCCGCGAAGTTTTGAAAGTTCACGGATTTTCTGACTAAAAATAAATCTCGGCTTGGGTGTGTCCGCTTATTCTTTGATGGGAAAATCTTCCGGTGGACATGGTTGATTTTTTTCAATTGTGTCTACAGCTTTTATACAAGACCCCGCCTCACCTTGTAGATAGGCGAATTGAAATGAGCGTTGAGATAACTTAAAACTTTTATTAAACTGCCTAAAATATATTGGCTCAAAATTATCATCTGATATTTTTTCAGTAGGTTTAAGTGCATCTGACATAACGCCAATGAATATTTTTTTTGATTTTGCTAAAATCTTTTCAGCCAATTTCTTTTTTTGATTGCATGTTTTTATTGAATGCTTGATTTCACTCAAAGCCATAATTGCTTCATTGTTTTGATCCAACAAATAAAGTGTAAACCAATAGTAATCGGGATATTCTTCTGAGTATTTTCCACAATCTATAGTTATTCGATCAGAGGTTACAGTTATTTCGCTTTGACCACCGTGTTGACTTACTTTAGTAACTAAGTAAAAGCTGTTCGTTTGCTTGAGGCTAGTCGTTGTGCAGCTGAATAAAAAAATCAGCCAAATAAGAATAACCTTACTTCTTCTTAAGGCGTTCATAATGACCTTTGTAATTTTTAAATGATTGAGATTGATAACTTGTTTTGCTTTTAAGAAGTCCTTTATACTCCATAGCTAACTCATCAAACGTAGGCCTTCGACCTAGTTTATTAGTTGCTGTATCTTGCTTTCTAGCTAGCCAACGTATTCCCATCGGAATTGCTATATCTGGATTTTTTAAATCTTTAAGTCTAATATCTTCAAAAATAAAATCTTTCACTTCACCGTTTGCGTCTTGCAATATTTTTAACGATTGTTTGGTGATCTGAAGTAAACCGTAACCAATGCCATTATCTGCATTTGGATTAAAACTTGATTCACTAGCAATGAGTGCTTTAATCATATCTGGGTCAATGGGCGGATCAATTTTAAACAGTCTATTAAAGTAATCTGTCCAAATTGCAATTAACTCGTCATACTTATTTCCATTTTTATAATCCAGAGAGTCAGGCTTAGGATATTTTAGCTTTTTTAAGCTATAGCCATTAACTATTTTATAAATTTCTTTTTCGTCTAGATCTGTTCCAGACAGTCGACGCGGATGTTGATCAACAATAGTAACACCACCAGGGTTCTTAGTTGACGGCTTCACTTTTCTTGGGTGTGTTCGTACGATCGTTAATTTTTTTTTAGTTTTAGCCATCATAAAATTGTAAAAAATATAATTAAAAATTTCAAATTGTATTTCTTCAAGCACCAAAAATGCATAAAGCCAAGATGGGCATACCCAGCTTGGCTTTATGAGCTTTCGAACTTCCTTTTTTGATCGGAGGTTCCGAATGCCGAATTTAACTTATAAACAACGTTATAAGCTACTTCGACGCATACTAAAGCAAACTTTAATAGTTTTAGGTTTGATTTATCAAATTCTAGAAATTTTGAAGTTTATAAAAGACCTGATCGCTTAAGAACTCGATTTTGCGGCTCACCAATCGTACAGTGCAGCTACTAAAGTCTAGGTCGGACTTAAAATCCGCGAAGTTTGAAAGTTCACGGATTTTCTGACTAAAAATAAATCTCGGCTTGGGTGTGTCCGCTTTTTTATAAAATTATTTCTTCTTCTTTTTTAAGAAAGCTTTTGCCGCTGCCAATCTTGCAATAGGCACGCGGTAAGGCGAACAGCTGACGTAATCAAGACCGACATTCTCAAAAAACTCGATCGATTCTGGATCCCCACCGTGTTCACCACAAATGCCGACTTTAAGTCCACCTTTTGCCTGTCTGCCTAAATCAAAAGCTGTCTTCACTAATGTGCCAACACCCACTTGATCAATACTAACAAAAGGATCTTTAGCGAATATGCCTTGGCTTACGTAGCTTCCTAAAAACCGGCTTGAATCATCGCGCGATAATCCCAATGTCGTTTGTGTTAAATCATTTGTTCCGAAACTAAAAAAATCAGCGTGCTTTGCGATTTCATGGGCAGTCACTGCAGCACGCGGAAGTTCAATCATTGTTCCAACAAGATAATCAAATTTTGTGTTCGTTTGTTTTTGCACAGCTTCAACGACTTCAATAGTTTGCGCACGAAGAATTTCTAATTCTTTCGCTGTCGCAATTAACGGAATCATAATTTCCGGAATAAGTTTCATGCCTTCTTTTGTTAATTTTGCAGCTGCTTCTGCAATGGCACGTGATTGCATTTGATAAATTTCAGGAAATGTTACAGCTAAACGGCAACCCCTGTGACCTAACATCGGATTAAATTCGTGAAGCGATTGAATTTTACTTCTTAAACGATTCACATCGTGATTAATCCGCTTTGCTAGTTCAACAATTTCTTCTTCGGTGTGCGGAACAAATTCATGAAGTGGCGGATCTAATAAACGAATTGTAACTGGAAAACCTTCCATGATTTTAAATAACTGATAAAAATCATCCCGCTGCATCGGTAAAAGTTTTACCAAAGCGCGTTCACGTTCTGATTTAGTTTCAGAAATAATCATTTCACGAACCGCATCGATTCTATCAGCACCAAAAAACATATGTTCAGTTCGGCAAAGACCAATACCTTCAGCGCCAAATTGTTTTGCCGTCAGTGCGTCTTTGGGCGTATCTGCGTTTGTTCTGACTTTAAGTCTACGAATTTGATCCGCCATTTTCATGATGCGATCAAAAATTCCATCAAGTTTAGGTTCAATCGTTTTCACTTCACCTAAATAAACTTCACCGGTCGAACCATCTAAAGTAATGATATCGCCTTTTTTAAGATTGTAACCTTTAACACGCATTTGTTCTTGGTTGTAGTCAACTTCAACTTCTGAACACCCAGCTACACAACATTTACCCATACCGCGCGCAACAACCGCCGCATGCGAAGTCATCCCACCACGGGCTGTTAATATACCTTGGGCTGCGATCATCCCAGCAATGTCTTCTGGCGATGTTTCAACACGAACTAGGATAACTTTTTTGCCTTGTTCTTTTAATAAGACGGCATCTTCAGGTGTGAATACGATTTGTCCGCAGACACCGCCAGGGCTTGCTGGTAAACCTTTTGCTAATAATGTTTTTTGCGCTTTCGGGTCTAACATCGGGTGAAGCAATTGATCTAATGAGGCCGGATCTAAACGTAAAATCGCTTCTTCTTCAGTAATCATTTTTTCATCGATCATGTCAGCTGCAATTTGCAATGCGGCTTTTGCTGTGCGTTTACCATTGCGTGTTTGCAGCATCCACAATTTATTTTTTTCAATTGTGAATTCGATGTCTTGCATATCTTTAAAATAAGTTTCTAATTTTTTATAAATTGTTTCTAAATCGCCATATGGCCCAGGCATGATTTCTTTTAAAATCGAAATCGGTTGCGGAGTTCTAATCCCTGCGACCACGTCTTCACCTTGAGCATTCACTAAAAATTCACCGTAGAATTTTTTCTCACCAGTGCTTGGGTCACGTGTAAATGCCACACCTGTTGCTGAATCATCACCTAAATTACCGAACACCATCGATTGAACATTGACCGCTGTTCCCCAGCTTGCAGGAATATCATGAAGTTCACGGTAAGTGATCGCGCGGGCTGTATTCCAACTTTTGAAAACGGCGTCGATGGCTCCCCATAATTGTTCATGGGGATCAGCTGGAAAACTATGCCCTGTCATTTGCTGAACAAGATCTTTAAATTTTTTAACTAATTTTTTTAAATCATCAGTCGTTAATTCAGTATCTAAATGAATGCCTTTTTCAGCTTTCATGTCCTCTAACGTGACTTCTAACAATGATGAATTCATTCCCATCACCACATCAGAATACATTTGTATAAATCGGCGATATGAATCCCACGCAAAACGTGGATTGTTCGACGTTGTCGATAGACCTTCAACAGTTTGATCATTTAATCCTAAATTTAAAATTGTATCCATCATCCCTGGCATAGATGCACGCGCGCCAGATCGAACACTGACTAATAATGGATTTTTAACATCACCAAATTTTTTTCCAATTTTTGTTTCAACACGGGTTAAAGCTTTTAAAACATCAGGCTTAACCCATTCTGGTAACTTACTGCCTTCAGCGTAGTAGGCCGTACAAACATCCGTTGAAAGTGTAAACCCTGGGGGAACTGGTAAACCAATCGCCGTCATTTCAGCTAAGTTAGCGCCTTTGCCGCCCAAGATATTTTTCATTGATGCATTACCATCAGCTTCACCAGCTGCAAAGTAATAAACAAATTTTTCAGGTTTCGTATAAGTTTTTGTGTTTAAAGTCTCCATGACACAAATTCCTTTTTTTAAGTGTTAAATTGTTTCAGCTGAGTTGCGATGTATTGATTAAGTTCTCTAATTTTAATTCTTTCTTGAGTCATTAAATCACGATGTCTAACTGTGACAGCACCGTCATTGATCGATTCAAAATCATAAGTCACACAAAACGGTGTGCCGATTTCATCTTGTCTGCGATAGCGTTTACCGATCGATGCTGTTTCATCAAATGTCACATCGAAATCTTCCGCTAATTGGTCACGTAAAGCCATTGCTGGCTGAACAAGCTCATCTTTTTTAGAAAGGGGAAGTATTGCAACTTTCACCGGCGCAATATCAGAATGTAATCCTAAGACCACACGAACATCTTCCGTGGTTTTACCTGTTTCATCTTTTGTATAAGTGACTTCTTCGCGGTACGCATCGCACATAAATGCTAAAAATAAACGATCACAACCCACAGCAGTTTCAATCACGTAAGGAATAAATTTTTCCTTAGTGGCCTCGTTGAAATATTCTAAACTTTTCCCAGAATGTTTCATATGCTGAGTTAAATCAAAATCAGAACGATTATGAATACCTTCTAATTCAGAAAATCCCATCGGAAATTTATATTCCACATCGACTGCAGCACGCGCATAATGCGCTAATTTTTCATGATCTTTAAAATTTAAATTTTCTGGGCGGATACCAAATTTAATATAAAAATTCCAACGACGTTCTTTCCAGTCCTTGAAAGCTGCTTCGTCAGTGCCGGGCTTAACAAAGTACTGCATTTCCATTTGTTCAAATTCACGGGTTCTAAAAATAAAATTACCTGGAGTGATTTCATTGCGAAAAGATTTTCCAATCGCTGCAATACCAAAAGGAACTTTATAACGTGATGATTGTTGGCAATTTAAAAAATTAACGAAATGGCCTTGCGCTGTTTCTGGTCGCAAGTACACAACTGACCCAGTGTCTTCCAAGGGACCCATATGTGTTTTAAACATCAAATTAAACTGACGTTCTTCAGATAAATTTTTACCGCCACAAGTTGGACATTGTTTTTTTGTTAAGTAAGATTCTGTGTTATCCGCACGAAAACGTGTTTTACAATCTTTGCAATCAACCAACGGGTCGGAAAATCCATCGACGTGACCTGACGCTTTCCAAACTGTGGGATGCATTAAAATCGCAGCATCAAGACCCACGATATCTGATCTGCGGGTCATCGCATTCCACCAAGCACGCTTCACATTCATTTTCATCACAGAACCCAAAGGACCGTAATCCCAACAACTGCCTAATCCACCATAAATTTCAGAACTTTGAAAAACAAAACCGCGACGTTTCGAAAGACTGACCAACGTATTTAAATCTTTAAGTCTGCGAATTTCTGGAATAGAAGTTTTGGCTGGAGCTTGTTCTGGCATGAAAAGTATCCTTTGAGGTGGTCTAATATTTTGTTAGCCAAAGACTAGCAACCACCTCAAAACCAGTCAAATACGCTGTCATTACGCATTGAAATCGTGCACGGAGTTAACGAGTGATTGCTCTAGTTGTGATGCTTATATTTTAACTACCCCATGGAATTATAGTAGTTACTGACAATAAATAGTGCCTACAACTGTAGTGTTGGGTTGAGTACTGGTACATCGAACGCTATTGACCAAAATATTGGTCACGTTTGATCCCATGCATGAATGTGCCACCCTAACTGTCCCTGCTGGACACATTGGAGTAACGTAACATGCAAGCGCACCGACGACGCATGATTCCGTGCTCATGTCAGACCACGACACCCCATTGAACTTTGCACCACCACTCGCCTTTTTCCAAAGACTGGATTGGCAAGAAAGTAGCAAGCCAACAGAGTCACGGCCTACTAAGCCATTTGGTGCACAAGCTGCATTTTCAGTAACGACATCGATCACTTGTAATTTACCAGAACTTAAAACACCAGAAACAGCTAATTGACTTGAAGGAGTTGATGTTCCGACACCAATATTTTTTGTCACAGGATCTTCGTAGATCACTGATTCCTTAATTTCGGTATCGGTCACCCATTTTGTTAAAAAGTTTTG
>JAYSQO010000018.1:0-78009 GCA_043721535.1 Bdellovibrio sp.
ACTTAACGTAAAATTGTTAAAAGTTAATTTAATATAAGACAATGGTAATAAGGTCGTTAGTCGCGCGCAACACGAAAAGTTTCGTAGCCCCTTGATTTACGTGTTGTTTTTATTTTCTTTTAGTGAAGCTGTGTCTTCTATGCATCATTTATGATCTGATTCATTGATCTGAAATATTGATTATAAAATTGGTTTTCAAATTTACTTTTAATAAATTCATTTTAGCATTTTCTCCTCTGAAAAACGCTTTATGTTGAGTTTTATTTTTTTGTTCTAAATGACTTTATTAAGATTTTAAAAAGATTCCTTTAAAGTAGAATTATGTTTCATTAACGCATCTTTGCATATTTAAGATTGCGCTGTGTTAATAACACGACGTTAGTCTAGTTATTTTGCAACAACACGGTGCTCATTCAATCTGACGACTGGGTTTAGACTTAGTGCTTGAACACTTTTACACAGCAAAAATGCAGCATAAATGCCTGTTTATCAATAATCTTCCGAGTTATTTACTTGGATGATCTGCCCTGCTGAAGCTAGACTCTAATCTTGAACGAGACGAGGACCAATACCCATCATGACTGAAAAAAATAAAATACTTCAAGGCACTATTAAGCGACATCCCGATGGTTTTGGTTTCTTTATTCCCCAAGACAAAGAACACGCTGATGTTTTTATTCCAGCTCATGCTATGAAATCATCTATGACAAATGATTCTGTCACCGTCATGGTGGAAAAAGAACGTGATGGTCGATTTAAAGGCGAGATTATTCATATCACCGAACGATCACAGAAAAAAATTGCTGGTGTCTTTACAATCATGAACGAAAAATTCGGTCTCATTAAAGATGAAGGCAAAGGCTGGGGTAAAGATCTGAAAATCCCCATGGAAAAATCCTTATCAGCTAAAAAAGGTGAATTGGTTGTTGCAAAAATCAGTACTTACCCTGACGAAGGCGATTTCACTGGGGAAGTTACAGAAATCATTGGTGATGCTGCTGATGCTTTAAATGATATTAAACGTGTTGTTGTGACCCAAGGTATCCCTGAAGAATTTTCACCTGAAACTTTAGTTGAAGCTAAAAAGTTTTCACACAATCCAGAAGAAAAAGATTTTGCTAACCGCACAGATCTTCGAAATATAAGTCTTATCACTATAGATGGTGCTACGGCGAAAGATTTTGATGATGCTGTTTATGTAGAAATGACTCAGCAGGGTTTTCACCTCATCGTGGGCATCGCTGACGTCAGTCATTATGTTAAAAATAAAACCAGCATTGATAAAGATGCTTATGATCGCGGAACATCCGTTTATTTTCCAAATTTTGTGATCCCGATGTTACCAGAAGCTTTATCAAACGGATTATGTTCGTTGGTTCCCCATGTTCCCCGTTTAGCCTTGATAGCTGATATGCAATTTAGTTTCACAGGCGAAATGACATCTTCAAAATTTTACGAGGCCGTTATTGAAAGCAAAGCTCGTGTGACTTACGGCGAAGCTCAGGCCGTCATTGATGGCGAAAAGATGGAAAAATTTAGCCATGTTAAAGATGTAATTTTTCGCTGTGCTGACTTAGCTAAAATACTGATGGCGAAAAGATTCAAAGAAGGATCTCTTGATCTAGAAGTTCCTGAAACAGAATTAATTATTGATGGATCAGGCGAACCGATCGATGTGGTTAAATCTGAAAGGCTTTTTGCGCACAGATTAATTGAAGAAATGATGTTAGCGGCTAATGTGGCTGTTGCAAAATTTCTATCAGGTAAAGAAATCCCTGCGATTTATAGAACTCATGAACCGCCAGATCCAATGAAAATTCGTATGCTTGAGAAATATATGCAAAATTTCGGATCACGTATTAGTTTAGGCACCAGTGAAAAGTTACAAAAAAAACTAACTAAAGCTTTGCATGAATTTAAAGATGAACAATCACAAATTATTCATATCCTGACTTTACGTTCAATGAGCCAAGCCAAATACACTTTGGAAAATATCGGCCATTTCGGTTTAGGATTTGATTTTTACACTCATTTTACGTCTCCGATTCGTCGTTATCCTGATTTGATCGTTCATCGTTTGATTAAAAGTTGTATTGGTCTTAATCAATATCGCTTAATGGCTGATGATGACATTCAAACAGCAGGAACATGGTTATCGGCCTGTGAACAGCGCTCTGCCAAAGCAGAGCGACAAATTCAATCGATTAAAAAAGCCCGCTTTATGAAAAAACTTTTGGGCCAAACATTTGATGGCATGATCAGTTCAGTCACTAAATTTGGTCTTTTTGTTTTACTCCGTGAATATAATATTGATGGTTTGATTCGCTTAGATGATCTGGGTCTTGAAAAATGGGAATTCGACGAAGAAAACTTAAAATTAGTCGCTAGCCGATCAGGGATGTCTTATTCAATCGGTGATCGACTGCGCGTGACAGTTTCATCTGTTGATGTTGAAGCAGGACAAATTAATTTTGTGATGGAAGGCAAAGAAGCAGTTGTTTCAAAACGCAATGACAAACGATCTGACAAAAGACCTTCTGGCGGCGGTGGCCGTAATCAGAAATTTAATAAAAATAATCTAAAAAAAGCTGACACAAAAAATAATAATAAGCCTGGTAACAAATCACGCTTTGAATCGTATTCAAAGAAACCTAATGCAACAGAATCATATTCAAAAAAACCGGCTTATTCTCCAGCAGAATCATCGAATGAGCAAAAATCATCACAAGGTTATTCTGTGCCTAAAGCTAAATACGCTTCGCTATCAGATTACTTAGATCAAATGGCTACAAAAAATAATGGCCAAAAACAATCACAGGATCAATCTAGTTATGACAAGAAAAAAGATTCAAAATTCGAAAAAGGGTTCTCTAAAAATCGGCAAAACTCTGAAAAACGCAAGCCGACTGAAAACGATTCTGGCGGTGTTCGCAAAGCACGGCCTTCGAAATCTGGTCGAAAAACTAAATCTCGATAATTTTCTTCAATCGACATTAAGTTCTCCGTCTTCAGAAAAAGAACATTTATCAGTGCCGCAAAGATTGCGGCTTAGCTTTGAAGAACTTGGTCCAACTTTTATCAAGTTTGGACAACTTTTAGCGGCACGCCCAGATTTAATCCCTGATGACTACGTTGAAGAAATGGCTTTTCTGCATGATCAAGTTCAACCCCTAGAATTTAAAACAATTGAAATGGTTCTTCATCAAGAACTGGGCCCGAATTGGACAGATCAAATTATTTCTATTGAAAAATCCGTCTTAGGATCTGCCAGCATAGCCCAAGTTCACCGGGCTAAATTAAAAAATGGCCAGTCTGTCGTTTTAAAAGTTCAACGACCTGGAATCGTACAAACGATCAATGATGATTTAAATGTTTTGTACTTCATTGCTGAACTTCTTGAAAAATATATACCTGAAATCCGCCCGTTTAATCCGGTGGGTATGATTGACGAATATTTTAAAACCTTAGAACTAGAAACTAATTTTGTTGTTGAAGCCAATAACATGAGAAAAATGAAAGAACTTTTTAAAAATGATCTTGATGTGGTCATTCCGACTGTCAATTTTGAACTGACGACTGAAAAAGTTTTAGTGATGCAAGAGCTGGATGGCCAGCCCTTAAGTAAAATTGAATCCCTACAAAGTTTAAATATTAATGCCGATGAAATTATTAAAAAGGGCTTGAAAACTTATCTTAAAATGGTTTTTGTGGATGGTTTTTTTCACGGGGATCTTCACGCTGGTAACTTTTTTGTGATGCCAGATCATAAAATTGGTTTAATTGATTTTGGGGTTGTCGGTCGTTTGAATTCGAAAACTCAGTCAGCTATAGTTAATATGTTGTTAGCCCTTTCTAAAGAAGATTATCTACGTTTAGCTTATGAATATGTGGATTTGACCCCGTATTCTGAAGAGGTCAACGTCGATCTTTTTGCCAAAGACCTACAGGCCGTGATCGCGCCCTACTACGGGCTAACTCTTAAAAATGTGAACATCGGTCGAATTCTGATGTCTTCATCAAGTGTCGCCGCCGAACACGGCCTGACAGTGCCCACTGAATTGATGTTATTTTTTAAATCAATTGTTTCAATTGAAGGCCTCGGACAAAGAATTTCAAAAGATTTTGATTTTTTAAGTTATATTTTATCGCAAGTCGGTGATGTGGCCCAAAGTTTATTTCAACCTGTTAAAATGGCCAACGAAGCTGGGCTTTTATTTCGTGAATCGCGAACATTTATTACTGCCCTGCCTAGACAATTGAATCTTATTTTTCGAAAACTCAATTCACCAAATCATCATTCTAAAATTCTGGTCACAGGTTTAGACGATCTGACGAAATCAATCAGTAATTCTTTTAATTTATTATTCTTAGGTGTGATTATGGCTTCATTGATCTTATCTAGTTCGATGATCTACACCAGCACGCATGCAACGGAAATTGGATTAATAGCTGGGATTCCTAATTTAAGTTTAATCGGCTTTTTACTAGCAGGTTTTCTTGGCGTTGTGGCTTTTTTCAATTACATTAATAAAAAGTAGGATCATCTATGTCTAACCGCCACCTTGAAGTCCCAGACGAAGTTCACAATCTAGCTGATCTTGTTGGTCAGTTTATTCAGTATTGGGGTTTTAAACGAATTCATGGGCAAATCTGGACGCACATTTGGCTCGCAAAAAACCCTGTTGATGCCACAACGTTAGTTAAAAGATTAGATGTTTCAAAGGGTTTAGTGTCATTAGCGATTAAAGATTTACTTCACTATGATGTTGTCAAAATATTAAGCCAAGGTGATCGTCGTAAAGTACTTTTAGTTCCTAATTTAGATATTCAAAGTGTGATCACAACAGTTCTTAAAAATCGTGAATCAAAAATGATGACTCAAATTGTAGGATCACAAGAAGCTGTTGATGACCTTAGTAAAGCAACAAAAAATCTTATGGATCTAGATCAATCACGTCTGGAACAAATGAAAATCATCACTTCTATGGCTGAAATGGCCTTGCAAACATTGATCAGTAATAATCTTAAAATGTAATTAAATGCTGATTCAACACTAGCGCCAATAATGGCAAGTGTAACCCTGTGGATTTTTCTGTAAATAATCTTGATGATACTGTTCAGCACTGTAAAAAATTTTTGCTGCAATGATTGCAGTGACCACAGGCTTTTTCCATTGTCCGGAAAGACCAGCTTCAGTTTTAACTTGTTCAGCAATTTGTTTTTGCGAATCGTTCAAGTAAAAAATCACAGAACGATATTGTGTGCCTATGTCGTTTCCTTGTTGATTTAAAGTTGTTGGATCATGCAATTTAAAAAATAATTTCAAGACTTCAGCGTAACTGATTTGATCAGCATCGAAAATAACTTGAATCGCCTCAGCGTGGCCGGTTTCCCCAGTTTTCACTTGGTTGTAATTTGGGTTTTCAGTGTGCCCACCCGTATAGCCAACTTCAGTTTCTAAAATGCCTGGAATAGCTCGAATAAGTTCTTCGACTCCCCAAAAACAACCGGCTGCGAATAATGCAGTTTTTTTTTTCATTTTTTAGATAAACTCATTAAACACATTAATTCAAACATCGTGTCGACTGCGGCAAGTCCTGTAATTTGTGAACTATCATAGGCTGGGCAAACTTCAA
Source organism: Bdellovibrio sp. (assembly GCA_043721535.1). GTDB lineage: Bacteria > Bdellovibrionota > Bdellovibrionia > Bdellovibrionales > Bdellovibrionaceae > Pseudobdellovibrio. The sequence goes on from JAYSQO010000018.1 coordinate 5,637, forward strand.
CGACGTCAGCACCAACAAGCTGATCAATTTTTAAATGACGTAAAATTTGTTGAGTTTCATAAGTCGTTAATCCTCCAGGAACTGGCGTTCCTGTTCCTGGCGCATAGGCAGGATCTAAACAATCAATATCAAAACTGATGTACGTCGGCCCTTTTAAAGCTGGTAATTTTTTAATTGCCGCAGATAAATCTTTTTTAATATCATCGACAGTGATAATTTTTATTTTATGTTTTTTTACGAAATCTAAATCATCAGATCCGGCAAGTGGCCCACGTATTCCGATTTGAATCATCCCGTTGGTGTTAATCAGTCCTTCTTCAACAGCGTGTCTGGCAAACGACCCATGATGGTATTCACAACCCCAAGCAGCAGGATAAGTATCTAAGTGCGCATCAAAATGAACAAAATTAATTTTTCCATATTTTTTAGCCGCAGCACGAAGAAGTGGTAACGTTGTTGAGTGATCACCACCGATAGAAATAAATTTTTTATTCTTTTTAACTAAAACATCTGCAAATTTTTCTATTTTTTCATAAGTTTGCTTCTGATCGATCGGAATCACTGGGCAGTCCCCAATATCAGCAAAACGTGTTTTTTGAAATAGTTCTAGTGCACGCGTCATATGAAAACCGCGGCCAAGACTTGAACATTCTCTGACTAATGTAGGCGCAAACCTTGCCCCTGGGCGGTAACTGACGCCACCGTCATACGGTGTTCCGAACAGCGCCACATCGAAGGGTTCTGTTAATTCTGCAAGCGGTAGCCTGAAAAATGTTTTTATACCTGAAAATCGGGGAAGTTCGCGACCACTGATTGGTGTATATTTTGAATTCTTTTTTGCCATGACCTATTATCCGTAAAAAAGCATTTGGTTACAATACGATATTCAATTATATTCTGCTCCATGTCTTATGCAAAAGATCGTGACCAGCTTATAACGTGGTACAGACAAAATAAAAGAGTCCTCCCTTGGCGATCATCACGCGACCCCTACCGCATATGGATTTCTGAAGTCATGCTTCAACAAACCACAGTCACAGCTGTTATTCCCTTTTATGAAAAATTTTTAAATCGATTCCCGACTGTTGAGGACTTAGCAAAAGCCCAACTTGAAGATGTCTATGAATACTGGGCAGGGCTTGGTTACTATTCACGGGCCAGAAATCTGCATTTATCTGCTAAAAACTTTTCTGCACAGGGTTTTCCACAGACAGCAGCAGGATTAATCGAAAATCCTGGTTTAGGGCCTTATACTTCACGCGCTATAGCTAGTTTGGCATTTAACGAACCGGTGGGTGTGTTGGATGGCAATGTCATCAGGGTTTTATCACGTCGTTATGGTCTGCAATTAAAATGGTGGGAAACAAAATCTAAACAACAACTACAAACTATTTCTGACGAATTAGCCAAAACTGAGTTCAACGCTGATGTGAATCAAGGCCTGATGGAATTAGGCGCCACAATTTGCACACCGAAAAAGACATTATGTTTGATGTGCCCATGGAAAAAATCTTGCGTCGCTTTAAAAGATTCGTTGATTTCTGAATTGCCATTAAAAAAAGAAAAAGAAAAATTTCAAACTTGGCTATGGGCATTTGATATTGATATTCAAAAATCAAAAATCTATCTTCAACCTAACCTTGAAACTCCGTTTTTAAAAAAATTATTACTGCCTGTTTCAAAAGCCAAACTTGTAACGAAAAAACCAAAGAGCTTTGATTTTAAACATGGGGTGACTAAATACGATATATATGTGACTCTGAAAAAATCTGAAAAAAGCCGAAAAAACAGCTCAAAAACCGGACTTTGGGCTAATTTGGATGGCATTTCTAAGCTTAACCCAACGAGTCTGATGAAAAAAATATTAAGCCATCACAACAAATAAGTTATACTGTGAATACTTATGAAGTTTATCGTCTTTGGACTTTTAATGTTACTCATTCAACTCATCGTTGAAGCCGCCCCTTTACCCGCTATGGGATCTTCTTACTTAAACAGACCTGACAACAGTGCTTTGTTTTCAAGTTTTGGTTTTGAACTGAAAAAAATGAATAAAGATTGGGTTTTAGTTCATCCGACTGCACCTTCAGATTTAGTGATCAATGAACAGATTGATTTGAAACACACCAAATTAAAAACTTTACGACTAAGCATTAAAAAAATGGAAACAAAACTGACTTTAGATGCTTACGTTAAAAAATCACTCAGAGATTACAATCAATACGGTTTTACAATTTTGTCGTCTCAACAGGTTATGATCAATAGTAATCCAGCGATCGTGATTGACCTTATTCAAAAAAACAATCAAACACAATCCCGACAAGTTTTCTTACAAAAAAAATCTAACACTAACCAACAGATTATTATTGCCTCTTGTATTGACCAAACACCAGCCTTCTCTGAATCAGTCAAGGGCTGCAACGCCGCTATGAATAGCTTTAGTTGGAAACAATAGTTTCAACTTTCCACACTTCTTGCACATCTATTTTATAGGTAACAAACAGAACCTGTTACTGCTTTCTAATGCTTATTGGCGTTAGGATAAGTAACACTATTAGGCCTCTGGCTAGAAGTTTGACACTATGAAATTTGATACGTTGTTGAAAATGTTGATTGTGATCATTAGCCTTATGCTAAGTCTTTTCTCGTTTGATAACGTGTATGCTAAATCTGTTTATATCGAAGGCTATATCCCTCATCCTAAGTCACCAGAAACCAAAGTTGAAAAAGTTTACTTGTTCATTGATCAAGGCCGCATTGTTAAAAAATCCACTGAACCGTTTGGCGTGGCTTCTAGCACACAAAAAATACTAGAATCAGCAACAGGCCCACTGCTTTTATCGTCTGGGTTTATTGATCTGCATGGTCATTTAAAATATCATGCGGTTTCTTTGTGGTCAGATGCGCAAGGTCAGTTTGATAATCGCTTTCACTGGCGTGGCAAATCGTCTTATAAGACAAATGTTTCAAGCCTTCTGAATAACGAAGCCCTAGGTACAAGTTCTGATCCGAACTCATTACTTTGTCAGACTTATCAATATGCTGAAATCAAAGCCCTTGCTGGCGGAGTCACCAGCGTTCAAGGTGTCGGTAACGACATGGGTTGTACTGCTGGAATCTTAGCCCGCAATGTCGAAATCGAAACAGACTATGAAGACACAAAAGATATTCGTGTCAGTACTGAAATGGTCGCTCCGAATATTACTAAACTTTTCCAAGAAGTTGTTTTTCCTAAAATGATTTCTGAAAAAAAATCATTTGATGATGTTTATAATGCGACAACTGTTGATGAACGATCAATCATGGCGCAAAGTACGCAAGATTTCTTTTTAGGTTTACGCACGTCGTATCTGGAATACTTTCAGCGAATGATGCCACTGGGTGATTTAAGAACTTTGATTGCTCATTTATCTGAAGGCAAAGCTGCAGACCAATACAACCGTTTAGAATACAAACTAATTAAAGCTTTAGGTATGGCGCAAAAAGGTCTTGTGATCATTCATGGTGTGGGCTTAGATGCAGCTGATTTAAAGCATGCTGCACAAAATAAAATGAGCATCGTCTGGTCTCCATTTTCTAATTTATTATTATATGGTGAAACGTTAGATGTGAAACAAGCTTTAGATTTTAATATTAACCTGACTTTAGGCGCTGACTGGAGTCCTTCTGGTTCTAAAAATTTATTAGACGAAGTTAAAATTGCAAAAACTTATTTACAAAAAAACAACCGCCGTGTCGTGTCTGATCGCCTTCTTTATAATATGATGACGATTAACCCAGCTAAAGCTTTAAAACTGGATCATAAAATTGGACAACTTGAAGAAAACTATTTAGCTGACATCGTCGCTTTTAGATTAAAAAGTCAAAAAATTAATCCTTATACTCAGATTATTGACTCTGAAGTCTCTGATATCCAATTCGTTATGGTCGGTGGAGAATTAAAAATTGCACAAAAAGCTATTGGTGAAAATGAAAATAATGCTGATTATTTAATTACAAAAAAAGACAGTGCCGATTGTGAATCTGAAAAACCAATTATGACACTGAATACGCCAATCAAAATGACTGATTTAGAAAAAAATCTACTAACAGTTTTTCCAAAATTAGATTCTGTCACAGGTTGTAATGATCAAAATTATAAAAATGTACGTGAAAATGTTTTTAAAGAAACATGGGGCCAAATTTCTAGCCCCCTATCTACAACAATTGAAAAAAAGAATTATGATGTCTTAGAAAATCAACTTTTAATTATCAATCAACCAGAATTAGAACTGAACATTTTCCTTAAAGACATTAAATGATTTCATGTATTCATTTTTGTCTTCTGGTGGTGGACTATAAATTTCAGAAACATTTGCTGGATATTTTTTAAAATCAACCCATGTTGGCGCCTGAAATTGGTAATAATCTCCGTTCCAAGTTTTAACTTTTGTTTTTTCTTTCGCTATCCATTCAAAAGCTCTATGAGCACGCGATCCACTCGTTCCCATCCACCAGCGTGTGTGGACCGGTAAATCTTCACGCGGGATACTGGTTAATTCTCCTCTATATTTTCCTTTAGCGTAACGTCCTAAAGCTTTTGTAATGCTTTCTGCATCAAGTAGCCATTGTTTGATATGCAATTTTTCGCTGGGATGTTCAAGATGAAATAGCTCCATTTTTTTTGATAGTTTGTATTTTTTTATGGCTTTTTCTGCGAATTCACCAATGGTGATTACGACTTTTGTTTTCTTCTGCTCTAAAACCTCATCTAAAATAGCTTTACGAACTTTAACAACTTGTGGATTCAAAACAATGTCTTCCATTAATGATGGCTCTAAATCAGATGCATCCACTGGCAATGTGCGAATAATAAGATAATTGTTTTTTGCACCTAAAATATTTAAATAACTTTGTAATTGCTGCCCACCAGTTCCTGTATAGGCCCGAGCCGAAAACAGGTCATCGTGTGATTCTTGATCGGCTAAAATAAGTATTTCTGGATTTTCAGGATAGCCTCTGTAAATTGGGCCAAAACCAAATGAATTATCTTGGGTCACACCTAAAGAATTAAAATCTGGCCACCCACCTCTGACTGTCAGGCCCATAAACACATTGGCAAAACGACCTGGCCCGCGGTCATATTGCCTGCGTCCTTTTTCTGATTTCGGGCTTTCATAGGCTACATCAATATCTGCCATTTTGATTTCAGATTTTAAATCAAGTGGTTCATTATAACTTAGCAGAATTTTTTTAACTAACATCGGATCTTCATTAAAATCACAGCGACCTGTTTCAGGTAGTCTTAAAGCATTATTGTAACAGCCTTTGGCTGAAAAAATCTGAATTCCATCAGCGCCACGACGATTCGTTGATGTTCCGCTGTGCCCCATTCGCCAATTCGTGCCATAAGCGAAATCACGATAAGGAATTCCTGCATCTTTATAATCAAATTCTTTAGAAAAATCAGGTTTGCTATCTGGGCTTAACCAATTCGAATCTTTTTGCATCAAATCAGCTACGATCTGTGCACGTTTTGCAAACTTAACTCGTAATGAATTGGCCGCATCTGTACCGCCATTACGTTGGCTGGCCGCCCCCGGATGCATAAGCCCAATGGCCTTGACCCCAGGTGAAATCACCGAAGCATCACAGTAGGTGTCCATCAATTGCCCTTTAGAACATTGCCCGCCGTGGGACTTAATCCATGTGATTAAAGAATCTTGTCCTGCTGAACCAACACCGATCACTAAACGTAAAGTATTTTTGTTTTGCTCTTTCATGTAATCAAACATGCGATGCCGATGTTGCACGATTAAACTATTTGGATTCTGAGCCAACCAGTACAAAGTTTCTGATCTAACTTCTTTTTCTTTTTTAATTTGATCTGTATCACCCTCTTCAATACGTTCACCGTATTGACCGGTTATCGTGTATGAAAAAGTATTCATAAATAAATAACTTTTATTCACGCCAAAATAATTGATAAAATTTTGCATTTTAGTTCCCGTAGAACCAGTGAAAGTTCTGTTAGAAACATTTTCATCTTGGGCGCCTTCTTGGCCGATCACAAATATTTTAACACTTTCAGGAGTCAAACGACCGCGATACCACATAGGCCCAACGATCCAACGAAATTTCTCTTTACCATCGTCTTTCATCCCTGCTTTTTTAGAGGCCTCTTGATAAATGGCTTTACCGTAAGCCCGGTAATTAGGAGTTTCTGCAAAAAGATCTGGCCATTTTGAATTTTTTGGTGCCCCCGCATCGTATTCCGCTAGGGATCCCCGTTGTTCGCTGTAATAAGCTGATTTAATGATTTCAATTTGATGATTGGAGTTCTCATCAGAGCCCGGTGTTCTTGATGTCAAATTTTTCTGCTGGTAAACACACGATGATACAAACAAACCAATCATCAAAATACGAATAAATAGGGTCATAATAAACCTTTCGTTGGTTACCCCTTTATTTTGATTGATCAGGATATAAAAAACAGTCCAGATCAACATGAACCTAGACCTTACTTTAGCCTTCCAACAAAAAGCGACCCGCTGTCAATGTTATAGCCACCTAAAACAGCTAAAAACCAATTGATTCATTATGGGACTCTGATCCGTTTGGCCTTTATTTCGCTATAAAAACATTCAGAGGTACGTCTATGTTGAAACTGAAATACACTGCTATTACACTTGCGATGACAACAATGCTGTTTATGGGGGCTCAGGCTATGGCCGCAACACCCTCTAATTACTGCACGCTAGACAACACATCAGGTGAAATCAATGGGAAAAATATTGATACTCCATATACATTAGCCTCTGTTTCAAAAGTATTCACAACTTACTGGGCGACTAAAGTTAAAGGTTTAGACTACAGATACCCAACGCAAATTTATATCACTGATCTGGGCAATGAACTTTATGATGTGCATTTGCGTGGATCTGTTTATCCTTATTTTGATCAATCCATGCTGTACTTTTTAATTAGTGAGCTGAATAAGCGTGGAGTTAAAAAAATTAATAATTTAACTTATGACGAAAACTTTGAATACGCGACTGCAGTCAGAAATAACAAAGATTTAGCTCATTCTAACGGAACACAAACTGAAACCGAAATCATGCGTGCACTTCGTAAAGATGTCACAGCTCTTCCACGAGTTTACAAAATATTTACTCAAAAAGCGAAAGCAGTTGTATCAGTTGATCTGGTTAAGTCAGCACAGCTTAAAATTAACGATATTCATGCTCAGTCAATGCAAGTTTTCAATGCGACAATGACAACGTCAAATTTTATTTTGTACTCTTCACCGATGCATAGAATTTTAAAAGAGATGAATCGTAATTCTCATAATTTTGCTGCCGATAAAATTTACGAAGTCCTTTCAAGAACAGGAACATTCAAAGATTTTATGACTAAAAGTTTAAGCATCAGTGAAAATGAATTTAGTTTTTACAACGGTTCGGGCTACCCTGAAGTTATCTCTGGCCAAAAAGTGTATAACAAATCATCTTGCCGAGTAGTTGCAACTATGACTCAAGATCTTTATAAAGTTTCTGCTGCCCAAGGTTTTGGTTTACGTTACGTTTTACCAGTTGCTGGGCGGGACGCAGATTTAGATGGCGACAGCACAGTTTCAAGTATCTATTCTAATCAAATGACAAATGGCTCTTTAGTGGCGAAGACAGGCACTGTTGACAACACGATAGCACTTGGCGGAGCAGTTCTAACAAGTGAAGGCCTTATCTTTTTTCATATGGGTGTGAAAAATAATAACAGCTACCAAGATCGACAAAAATCTTACGAAACGATTAAAACTTTTTTATCGACGACAATCAAACAACACAGTGGAAAAGATACGATCAGTGATTATCAACCGACTCCGTTTGTTCCATTCGACGAACTATCAGTTAAGTAGTTACTTAATTAATTAAATAATTTTTTAAAGAAATTTTTAACAGAACCTAACACACCAGTTGAACTTGGTGTGTTTTTGCGTCTGTAGTTATTTTCTGTATTTGGTCTGTGTGGACGTGAAATTTGTTTCACAGCTCCGTTTGATTTCTGATTTTTTTGAAATTTATTTTTAGAATTTGGATGACCATCTTTTGCATGATGATCTTTTCTGGGTGCTGTGCTTTCAGAACGCTGATGTAAGCGTGATTTAGCAGATCCTGCTGCAGATGCTGCAGGTCCCGATCTTTGTGGTCTTGGACCACTGCCGCCACCACCAGAATTCGATTTACCTTGCGCGCGATCGTGCGGACGTTCATTTTTATTAAATGGTTTTTTATAACTAAATTCAGACTGAGCCATATGTTTAAATTCTTTCACTAAATCAGTATCTTCTAAATACTGAATATCAATTTTCTTTTTTGTGTATTCTTCGATGCGGTAAAGTGATTCAACATCTTTTTCACTGACTAAAGAAAAAGCTTTGCCTTCTTGCCCTGCACGACCAGTTCGGCCAATACGATGAACATAGGATTCACAATCTTGTGGTAATTCATAATTAATCACTAAATCGACATTTAATATATCTAAACCGCGTGCCGCCACATCAGTCGCGACCATCACGTTTTGATTATTGATTTCTTTAAATTTAGAAATCACTTGGTTACGCTGTGTTTGGGACATCAAACTAGAAATCCCCATAGCCGGGATTTGATTCGACGTTAAAAAATGCGCGATACGATCAACGTTGTTTTTAAAATTTGTAAAAATAATTGTTTGTGTCGGGTTTTCTTTTTTGAAAATAGACAATAAATGTTGTGGTTTTTCATCATTACCCACATGAAAAATAGCATCTTTCACATTTTCAGCTTTAGCGACATCTTTGGAAATATTAATCTCAACCGGTTCAGAACCAAATTGATAAGCTGTATTTAAAACATCAAAATTTAATGTTGCACTAAAAACTAAGAACTGACGATTGCGTTCAATACGACTTAAAATATATTTCATATCGTCTTTAAAACCCATATCAAACATACGATCAGCTTCATCAAAAACAATCGCTTTTACTTTTTTAAAATCTACAAAGTGCTCTTTATAAAGATCGATCAATCGACCAGGAGTTGACACAATAAATTGTAAATTTCCAGCTAAAGCTTCTTTTTGTTTTTCGTAACCTGTGCCGCCGTATAACGGGTAAGATTTTAAACCGCAGCCCACAGTTAATTTTTGGACATTTTCATGAATTTGATCAGCTAATTCGCGTGTTGGCACTAGAATAAGAATTGTATTAAAAGCTTTCCAGTCCTTAAACGCGCGTTCATGTTCTGGTTCTGTTTCGGCTTTAAGAATTCTTTCAATTAAAGGAATTAAAAATGCGGCTGTTTTGCCAGTCCCCGTTTGCGCTAAGCCCGCCACATCTTGACCGCTAACAATGGGCAAGAAAGCCTGATCTTGTATCGGTGTTGTGTCTGTGTAACCAAGTGTTTGAATGGCTGCGTATAGTCGGCTATCTAAGCCTAGATCTGAGTACTTCATGGATTTATACTGATACTATAACGGTTCGCTAGTGCAACTCTTTTTATGCAAAGAGCTTGTCTTTGTTTAGCCTGTGCCTGCTAAAGGATTAATTCATAGGCAGGTCATTTATGCTTTTGTGCTTTGTGTTTTTGTACAAAGCTTCTGAAACAGGTCACAAATTCTTCAAATTTTTCGTAGTGAACCCAGTGCCCGGCTCCTGCGATTTCAACACCTTGTATGTTGGTATTTAAAGCCAACATTTTATCAAAAGTTTCTTTTTTAAAAAGGTGTGATTTTTCACCACGTATAAGTAACACAGGCATTTTAAATTGGCTGATTTCTGACCAATGATTATTGCGGTGTCCTTCTCTAACGATTTCAAGAATCGCTTTTTTAGAAAATCTCCAGTCATAATTTCCGTTGGGTTTTTCTTCTAAATTAGCTTGTAAAAAAAGGGCTAACACTGTCGGTGGTTCTTTGGCTGGAAACTTTTTAAGAAATTCATTTTCAAAAAAGTTTTTACTCGTGGTTTTGTCAATGAACGGAGTTGGCACCCCGTCTAACATATTTTTATAATAATCCTGCATCTTCGGATCAGCATCAGGGCCCATATCTTCGATGGTTAAAGTCTTCACTTTATGTGGATACAAATTGGCAAACACCATCACGTTTCGACCACCCATTGAATGACCGACAAGATGAAATTTATCCCACCCTAATTCAGTTGTTATTTTGTCTATATCTTCAGCGAAGTCTTCAGGGCTGTAACCACTTTCAGGCTTAAAAGACCGGCCGTGACCACGCTGGTCATAAATAAGGCATTGAAAATCATTTTCAAGGCGATTTGCGATTTTACGCCAATTTGCTGCAAATGCCATCAATCCATGGACGAAGACAATCCGTTCTTCAGTGTTAGTTCCCAAAATAGAATAATGAAATTGCTTTAAATGACTCATATCTTCACTAAGTACTCGACTGCGGACAGAACCTCAATTAAAAAAATAGAACATGTCGATAGATAAAGACCAAACAACACACTACAAAGCCATACTTAAACTTGCGCAGCAAAATATTGATCCGCAGGCGGTTAATATTATCAAACGACTTAAAGAAAACGGTTTTGATGGTTACCTTGTTGGCGGCGGAGTTCGCGATCTTCTTGTTGGTCTTAAACCAAAAGATTTCGACATTGCTACAAATGCTTTACCAAATGTGATCAAAAAGAAAGTTCCACACTGTTACATCATTGGTCGAAGATTTAAATTAGTACATGCTCATCGTGGTGATAAAATTTTTGAAGTTGCAACATACCGCCGTGAAGCCACTCAAGAAGAAGTAGAGGCCACTGAATTCAATGAAGCCACCTTCACTGAAGAAAATTTTTTTGGAACTTTAGAAGAAGATTCTTTCAGGCGTGATTTTACGATAAATGCTTTATTTTATGATCCTATTTCTGAAGAACTCATAGATCACTGCGCTGCCCTTAAAGACATTTCTCAGCGAACACTGCGCATGATCGGCGACCCCACTGAAAGAATCAAAGAAGATCCAATTCGTATTTTACGGGCGTTAAGATTATCGCAAAAACTCGGTTTCAAAATTGAAACTAGTTTACGCACAGCCATTCAAGAACACTACTTAGAATTACAACGCTCTGTTTTACCTAGACGTCGTGAAGAATGGCTTAAAATATTCAGACTTGAAAAACCTGATTTAGCTTTGTGGGAAATGTATGATTTAGGTTTATTTAAAGCTGTCATCCCCGCATTTGATGAGTTATGGGCTGATCAAAATAAAGTTGAAGAATTTCTCAGTTTTCACCGTCGCTTTAAAATTGCTGATATTAATTTTGCTGATCCCATTGAATTATTTGCAGCCATTTTATATTCGTTTTTAATTACTCAGAACGGATATGGTTTTAATATTTTAGATGTATCTGAAAACACGCGCTTTCAAACTTTTTGTAAAGATGAATTAGGTGTTTTCAAAGCTGAAGTCATTACCATTGTTCACGCTATTGAAATGATTCAAAGCTTATCTCGACAAGAATTTTATTTGAAAAAAGGCGATCGTCGTAGACGGGCTTTTTTAAATAACCAGCATTTTGATCTAGCCTTAAAATTAGGGGTTATGTCTGGCGAACTCAGCGCCCATGATTACTTATTCTGGCTGAAAGAAAAAGAAGACAGCTTTACTGAACATGCTTAGTTTGGTCGTTTAGTTTTAATCTATCCCAACAATTCAATCGCAGCGCTGGTAATACTAGCGCTATCCATTTTATGCTTTTGGTAAAGTTCAATCGCATTGTACGCACTTTGTCCAAATTCACCGTGTACGCCTAATGATTTCATCGAAATAAATTCACCGGCTTGAACACATTGATGACTGATAAAAGAACCTAAGCCTAATTTCACTTGGTGATCTTCAACTGTTACAATACGACCTTCACATTTTTTAATTAAAGGTTTTAACGTTTGCATATTCACATTGTTCAAACAATTTAAATTCACAACAATCGAGCCCACACTTTTCTTTTCAAGTTGTTGGCTAGCTTTGATAGCTTCACCCACTAATGATCCTGTTGTTAATAGCATCACATTCTTTGTGCCGATAATATGGCTGCGTACAACTTGTGGTTCATAGGTTTTGTAATTTAGTTTGTTAGATTCAGTCGAAAAAGTTTTTGGGAAATTTTCACGACCTAAAAAGAAAATCGCTGAATGTGGAGTTTTTCCTGATTCTCTAAGTTTTGCGAAGTTTTCTAAAACTTCAGTCATAATCATTTCAGCTTCTTCGCTGGTTGATAGTGAATACAAATCTACACCAGGAATTGTTGCTAACATCGACATATAACTCAAAGCTTGGTGAGATGCCCCATCCGCCGCGTCTTGAAAACCTGTGTGCGAGAACACACCAACAATTGGGGCTTCAGATAGCATCGCCATTGTGATTGGCAAAGCACCTTTGGTTACACCGAACTGAGCAAAAGTATCGACCACGGGAATATAGCCTTGCTTAGATAGGCCTGCGGCAGTTGAGATCATGTTGCTTTCGGCAACACCCACATCAATTGATGCTGCTGGGAATTCTTTTCTAAAGTCAGCTACTCCCGTTGATCCTGGTAAGTCAGATGTGACAGATAAAATCGGTAAACCTTTTTTAAATGCATTGATCATGGCTTTAGCAATACCTTTTTGGATTTTTTCACCAGTGTCAGGTGTTGCGCATGCTTTTATTTTATTTTCAAGTTCACCTAATTCTGAAATCCATGTGTTGAAAATTTCAGGATATGTTTCGTTATTATAAATTTCAGAAACAAAGGCTTTTAATTCTGTTGGGGATTTGCACGGAAATCCATGACCACCACTTGCTGATTCAGCGGTTTTCTTTGTGCCAATACCTTTAATTGTTTTAGCCCAAATCGCCACAGGTTGGTTTGGATTTTTTTCAGCCAGTGTAATGGCTTCTTCAATTTTTGTAAGACAAGATTGTAAATCATTTCCATTTTCAACCTTTAATAATTTCCAACCTAAATTTTCTAAAGATGAAAATGTCGGATTCATTGAAAAAGCATCTTGATCAATACGACCAGAAAGTTTTGTGTTGTTATCACTGATGATTAAAACATAAGGCGCTAGCATATTCTTTTTTGCTAAACCGGGAATCGCTGCTAGTGCTTCTTTGGCTTCGCCTTCCATCGCTGCACCATCAGATAATGTGCAAATCGTTGTACGGTTTGTGCCCGCTAACTTTTCAGCTAAGGCTAAACCCTGTGATTGCGGAAAGGCAGATCCTAAAGGGCCGTTACTCATGTAAACACCTTCAGGAAATAAATGCGCTTCCCCGTGACCCGTTAAGTTAGATTCAATCGATCTAAATTTTTTAAGTTTGTTAATATCTAAACCAGCCATTTTGTAATTGGCTTTTAAAGCGTATAATCCATTTTCACAATGACCAGCATCATTAATCACATGATACAAATCAGACCAACTTTTATTTTTTTGATCAGAGACATGAAAAATAAATCCGTGCAGCGCAGACCATAATTCTGCAAGGGCCGCAGGGCCACCGTAATGGGAAGCGGCTCCGCCTAAGACAGCATTCATATCCATTAAAGCCACCATAGCACGCGTTGCTTTTGGATCAGATAAATTTAAATTTTCATTTTTTGCCGTTTTTGCAGTTTGCGAAAATTCAGGTTTTAAATTTTTGTGGGATGCTAAATGATTTTTAACTTGTAGAGGCTTAATTTGTGTCATACATCTTTTTTATGTCATCACCTCTTTCTATTCAAGAAATCAGATTACTTCCCAAAATTGACTTGCATCGCCATCTGGACTGCTCTATGCGTTGGAGCACTTTGCTTGAAATTGCGACAACTTTAAAGCTCGATATTCCGCAGGATCCTGCAGCATTAAGATCACATTTCTTGATCACAGAACCGATGCTTGATTTAGGATCTGTTTTGCGCAAATTTTTAACTGCTCAAAAGGTTTTAGCTTCTGAGGAAATTTTAGAACGTTTAGCTTTTGAGGCCTGTGAAGATGCTTTTCATGACGGAGTCCACATTTTAGAACTTCGCTATGCGCCGACTTTTATTACCGATGGGCACCCGAATTTAAGTTTCGAAAAAATTCATCAAGCTTTTTTAAAGGGTCTTAATCGCGCGAGACAAACAATGCCCATTAAAGTCGGCCTTATTTGTATTTTACAGCGCGTGCTTAGCTACGATAAAGTCGCAGCCGTCACAGATTTCGCTATTGAAAATAAAAAAACTTTTATCGCCTTAGATTTGGCCGATAACGAAGATGGATTTGAACCTAAAAAATTCTCAGCTTTGTTTGAAAAAGCAAAATCTCATGGTTTAGAAATCACTATTCATTCTGGTGAATCACCATCACCGAATGCTGGCCAGTGGATTAAAGATTCGATTGAAATTTTAGGTGCTACACGAATTGGTCACGGTGTGCAATCGATTCATTTTCCGGATGTGCTTGAACTTTTAAAAAAGAAAAACATTGTGTTAGAAGTTTGCCCTTATAGCAATTATTTGACTCAGGCTTTTAAAACCTACGAAGAAAATCCGCTGAAAAAACTTTTAAATTTAGGTGTGCAGGTCACATTGAATTCAGATGATCCCGGAATGTTTGATTCAGTTTTATCAGATGATTATTTAATTGCACAAAAATATTTAGGTTTTACTAAAAATGATTTTGATCTGTGCTATCAAACCGCTTTAAAGCATACGTTTATTAAATAAAGGAAAATTTGATGAGTTTCTTTCCAGAAATTGCGCCTTACAAAACTGAAATGTTTAAAACCACAGATCTTCATACTTTGTACCTTGAACAAAGCGGAAACCCTGATGGTCTACCTGTTGTTTTTGTTCATGGCGGTCCAGGCGGCGGAACAAATGCAGATCAACGCCGATTTTTTGATCCTCAAAAATATCGCATTATTCTTTTTGATCAGCGGGGATCGGGTCAATCTACTCCGGCTGCTGAATTAAAAGATAATACAACTTGGGACTTAGTTGCTGATCTTGAAAAAATTCGTGAACACTTAAATATCAAAAAATGGGTGGTCTTTGGCGGCAGCTGGGGATCAACGTTAGCTTTAACCTACGCGATAGTTCATCCTGATAAAGTTCATCATTTGATTTTGCGCGGAATCTTTTTGTGTCGCCCCTCAGAAATAAAATGGTTTTATCAATTTGGCGCATCTGAAATTTATCCTGATGTGTGGGAAAGCTATCAAAACCATATCCCTGAAAATGAACGACATGATTTTGTGACAGCTTACTATAAACGACTCACCCACGAAAAAGCGGATATTCGCTTAGCAGCTGCAAAGGTCTGGAGCAAATGGGAAGCGGCTACATCTAAATTATTTGTAGATGTTAAAGCGATCGATGACTTTGATGATCCGACATATGCATTGCAGTTTGCGCGCATTGAATGCCATTATTTTATTAATAATGCGTTCTTTAAAACAAATAATTGGATTCTAGAAAACATAGATAAAATTCGGCACATTCCCGCTGACATAGTTCAAGGCCGCTACGATGTGGTGTGCCCAGCTAGAAGTGCATGGGATTTACATCAAGCATGGCCTGAAGCACGGTTTCAATTTGTCCAAGATGCGGGGCATGCGGCCTCAGAACCTGGGACTAAAGCGGCCTTGATAGAAGCTGCGCAAAATGTAACCTCGCTTCAGGGCTAAAACCAATTAAAATGCAAGGCACTTTGATACCAAAGTTTTACTTATAGTTCATATATTTTTATATATATTGAGCTTAAACCTCAGATGAAGTTTATTACCTCCAAGCCTGAGGGGGGCTTACTTATGAAAACAAGGATGATTGAACAACTGATTGAAAAAAATAATTTAGTAAAAAAATCCAGCATAAAACTGATGGGTTTAGTTTTAGTTACTGTATTAGTAACAAACTGTGCCCCAAAAAATAATCAAGATTATGCTCATTCAAATTATGAAACTCAAGATTCTTCGGGAATTATAGGAGGGTCGCTTGCGACAACTCAATTTCAAAAAGAAAATGGCATTGTTCAATTAAAGATTATTTCTAAATTAGGCCAAGCCACATGCACCGGAACACTGATCGCACGCAATGTTGTGATGACTGCAGCTCACTGTGTAGCTGATCCTGATTTAACAAATGTCGCTGTTATTTTTGCATTAACTGATAATGGCCTAGCAGAAGAAAATGTGATTTTTGCTAGCGAAGCACTTGTTCACAGTGATTATATCGAATTAAAAGACCCAGAAACTGTGAAAGACACTGATATATGGAACGACATTGCTTTACTTAAGTTATCCAAAGACGCACCGGCAGATTTTAAATTAGTCCAACTACCAACCAAGGACACAAAGTTGGCCTTAATGAAAGGTCACCAACTGACACTTTCTGGCTATGGTATTACCAACGCTGTTGTTCGTCGTGAAGTTAAATTGGCTAACGGTAAAATGAAAATTCTTGAAATGCCATCTAAAGGCTCTGGAACTCTTCGTAAAGTAGATCAAATTGTTGTAACGAATGTAACTAGGGATCAAAAAGAAATATCTTTAGATCAGACAAAACTTCGTGGAGCCTGCCACGGTGATTCTGGTGGCCCTGCTTTTATCAAACTTAAAAATGGAACATTACTACAAGTTGGTGTAACTAGTCGTGGAACTGAAAAATTAGGAAACTGCAATCAAGGTGCTATTTACACTGGCGTCATTGGACAGGCTCAATGGATTCACGAAAAAGTAGCGCAACTAAATACAACTCAAAAAGATGTACTAGCTAGTCAATAATACAATTAGAAATATATTGAGCCAATTGGGACGGCTGATCAAACACTACACGATGTCCCGAGTTTGGAATCCTACCAATTTTTGGTAGGATTTTTTTTTCGATTAATTCATTTCCTAAATCTAAAAACTTTTGATCGTTGTCTCCAACAATCCAAGTGATTCGATTTTGGTGTTTCTGAATGCTTGATTCTTTATTTTCTTGCTGTCCTAAAGATAAATTCAGTAAGGCTTGTCTTAATTTATTTTTGTCAAAGTGAGCTTCTTGCCGTTCGACTTTAGTAGACTTCGCTAAGACGTCTTGGCTTGACCACTGTACTATGAAATCATCCCAGCCTAGTTGCTTAACTCGATCAGCCCAAATGTGGTCAGATTCAATACGCTTTTGCTGGTCTTCAGCATTGTCTAAACCATAATGTGTAGAAATAAAAACAAAGTGGTCGAACAAACCTGATTCCATGAGGTGTAACCCGATTCGCCCACCTAAAGAATAACCAATATAAACTTTTTTAACTGACTGATTATCAAAACTCATTGTTTGCAGGTAGTTTTGAATAGATTCACTGATTGTTTCAAAGGATTCAAAATTAAAAGAATTTCCTTGAGAAAATAAAGACGGTGCATAAAAGTCAAAAGACGGCAGAATTTTTCTTAATTCGTCTTTCAACGGAATCCAATCTGCACCTTCACCTAAAAAACCATGAACCGCAAAAAATGCTAATTGTTTTTCTTGCATTCGCTATTCCAGTCTTGCCAAAAAAATTGTGTTTGTTGATTGTCTACTTGAATTTCGATAATTCGATTTTTAGAAGGCTTAGTTTTTATCTCAACAAAATCACTCTTTTGACAAATCAGATTATAATCCCAATTCCAAAATTCAGCTAGATGTTTTATTTTTACATTTTGTGAATTCAATAGAATTTCGTTCTTAAAAATTTTATTGAAAATTTGCCCACCGTTATTATTAATCACAACAATATTTTTCATTGATTCAGGCTGATCAGCTGCTAAACCAAAAGCAGCTAAATCATAAAGTAGTGTTAAATCACCAATAATAGCCCATGAATTTTTAGTTTTCTTCGTCCAACCTAAATAAGTCGATAATTGCCCGTCTATACCGTTGGCACCACGATTAGCGTATGTGTTAGTTAATGGTTTATCGCAAACAAAATCAATTTCTCGAATAGGTAACGAATTCCCCACGTAAACAGCATCCGTTGACTCAATATACTGTGTGAGCTCATTCAACAAAGTAGGCTCAGAACAGGGATATTTTTTAAACAGGTCTGATTTCAATTTGAGTAAATGTTCATACTTTTGAATCACCGGAAATTGGGTATCAATTTCCAATGATTCAAAATCTAAATCATATACGTTTTCTTTTCTTGATAAACCACTGAATGATTTTGAATCAACATTGATGACTGGGATATGTTTTAATTCACTTTCTAAGTCACGCCATAATCTTAATGTTGGTACTGTTCCAACACGAATAACCGCATCAAATTGTTTTTGAAAAAATAAGTGTTTTAATTCAGATTCTAAATGGTTGATCTGTAAATCTTTAAGATCAGCATGATTTAGTAAACCACTTAGAAATTCTGCATACACATAACATTTTTTGTTTGTGATTAAGCTCACAAGCTTTTTTTGATCAATGCTTGTATCGCTTAAAATAAATAATGGCTTTTTAAACTGAGGCATTTTTTGTGCTGGTACGGGCTTAGTTTGAGCATCTATAAAATTAAAAATTGGTTTTTGAACTGGGCTAGATCCATCAGTCTTGTCTAGTAGTGGTTCATCAAAGCAAATATTCAGATGTAAGTTTCCAATGACAGTCTGAATATCAACTTTAGAACTTTTCACATCGATATCAAGACACTGCTGAGCATAATGCCCAAATAAATTAACTTGTTCGATCGACTGAGGTGCCCCAGAGCCACGATAACTTTTGGGGCGATCGGCTGTAATTAATATTAACTGTTGTCCTTGATAATAAGATTCAATTACGGCTGGTAATAATTCAGCAGCTGCAGTGCCCGATGTTGTGATGATCGCTACAGGTTTATTTGTTCGTCTAGCACAACCCAAGGCATAAAATGCGGCTGATCGTTCTTCAAAGTATGACGTCACTTTAAAAGGCTGTTCGTTAATAGAATAGACCAGCGGTGCATTTCTAGCCCCTGCACAAACAATCACATCTTCAACATTAAGTTGTTTTAATAATTCATAAACATGTTGAACTAATTCAAAATTTTTCATGATATCTGGTCTATTCCTAAATATTTGATTACTGAATTTCGTTTAGTGATTAATTCTTGCCATTCTAAACCAAACTGACTCTCAAAAGTAATACCACAGCCCACAGGAATTTGTATTTTTTCTTTATCCCACTGAAGTTGTCTAATTGTCACAATCGATTTGCAAAAGTTTTTATTCATCATCACCCAAGGCGCACCAAAATGCTGCCGATTTTTTTGCGCATCGAAACCTGAAAACTGCAAATTCATTTCTGCATTTCTTGGAAATATCCCTAAAGCCGCTGTTGGATGTAAATCTGAAATCAATCGCAATGCTTTTTCTGCATCATCAACACGACAGTGTAAATTTGTTTTCAGATGGCTTAAGTGCGGAAGCTTAACAATATGAGTTTCTTCTTTAAAAAATCTTTTCTGTGATTTAAGTCTTTCTGTGATGTCATCAACAACAATTTGATGTTCGTTCTTTGTTTTAAGATCAACTTGATTATAGTTTTCAATTTGGGCCTGATGTCCCCAAGTTCCTGCTAAGGCCATTGTTGAAAACATTTGATTCGGTTCATAGGACCACAGTCCTAAAGTTTCCGGGCTCATCCCAATGAAGCCTTTTTCCTTATTCCATTGACCGTAGATTGATGTGTCTTTTGAATTCAGTATTAGAATATTTTTTAAAATCTGAATGACAGAAATCGATTCATTCACTTCAAATTTAAAATTTGTCATAGGTACTGTTTTGAGTAATTTTTTATTTTGAAACTGGGCTTGTGACCAATCAAATTGATTTTTGAAATCATCTTTGTAACCATCAATAGCCCCTTGAATCTGAAAACCGCTGAAATCACCACCCAAACCACCACTGACCAGTTCGGCTAATTCAGTCCGGCTAATGATGAATTCTTCTTTGGAATGCCATTGTTCATGAAATAATCCCTGACTGTTATTCTGCAAAATATCCCAAAATCTAGGCTGATAAAAGACAAACCGATCAGTCAGATCGTTAAATGTCTTATTGGAAGGCACTAAGAGGCCAGTGAACAATAAAAACAGATCGTGATTTATTTGATATATGCCACCGAACTCTAAAATTTCAGAGAATTTTACTGCGCTGACTGAGCCCAGTGTGTTAGTTTGCTTATCCACAGTTTTACTTATTGAGTCCACAGAATAGGCATATTATATGTTAATATCTTATTAAACAAAGAGATTTTGAAAGAACTTGCGAATGATTGTACAAATAGGTCAAATCAAAATAGGCGGTCCCGAATTCACTGTAATAGCAGGCCCGTGCTCTATTGAATCAGAAGAACAATTTCGCAAAACAGCAGAAGCCGTTAAAAAATCTGGAGCATCTGTTCTACGCGGCGGAATTTGGAAAATGCGGACATCTTCACAAGCTTTTCAAGGATTGGGTTCTTCTGCGTTTGAATTTATTAAAAAAGTAAAAGCAGAAGTCGGGATGACTTTAATTTCTGAAATCACTGATATTCGTCAAATCGAAGAAGTCATTCATGTTGTTGATGCTTTTCAAATCGGTGCGCGCAATATGCATAACTACGCTTTATTAAAAGAACTTGGTAAACAACCAAAACCTGTTTTATTAAAACGCGGTTTTTCAGCTTACGTTGATGAATGGATCAAGGCAGCTGATTACATCACAAATGGTGGCAATCCCAATGTGATTTTATGTGAACGTGGTATTCGTACTTTTGAAACAGCGACAAGAAACACTTTAGATTTAAATAGCGTTGTTTATGCAAAACAAAAAACGGGTTTACCAATACTTGTGGATCCTTCACACGCTGTGGGTATTGCCGCTTTAGTTCCGCAGATCTGTTACGCCTCTGCAGCCGCTGGTGCTGATGGTTTAATTATTGAAACTCATCCGAACCCTGCTGAAGCCCTATCAGACGGGCCACAGGCATTAACTTTAGAAAATTTTGATAAGACAATGAAACAGCTTGAAAAAGTTTTAGCGGCCTTTGATCGCCGACTTCAAAAAATTTAAGGCTTAAATATGGAAAACAAAACAAATCGCACAAATCCAGATCCTGAAAAGATTAGATCTATGTTTTCTAAAGTGGCAGCTCGATATGACAAAGCCAATTCGGTTTTATCTTTAGGTATTCACCACCTTTGGAGAAAAAAAGTCGTTCAAATATCTGGGGCTAAACCAGGAATGTCCGTTTTAGACTGCGCGACTGGCACTGGTGATTTAGCGATTGAATTTAAGAAAACAGTTGGAACTACAGGCAAAGTGATCGGTACTGATTTTTGCGCTGAAATGTTAGAGTCAGCACCGCAAAAAGCTCTTAATAAAAATTTAGATATTCAATTTGAATTAGCCGATGTGACTAAACTTCAGTACGAAAATAATCAATTTGATATCACATCTATTTCTTTTGGCATTCGAAACGTCAGTGATCCGATTAAAGCCTTACAAGAAATGGCCCGCGTCACAAAGCCCAACGGTAAAGTGATTGTTCTTGAATTCGGTCAAATGGATTTCCCGTTAGTGTCGCAAGCTTATAATTTTTATTCTGAAAAAATTCTTCCTAAAATAGGCGGCTTAGTCACTGGCCAAGGTGCTGCTTACGACTACTTACAAAAATCATCTTCAGCGTTTCCTTGCAAAGGTAACTTTTTAAATCTTATGAAAGACGCTGGTTGTTTTTCTGATATGACTTTTACACCTGTCAGCTTTGGTATTGCATACATCTATGTGGGCGTGGTGAAGTAGTTATTAATTTTTTATTTTTGATATCTAGTCTACTTCATTAAAAATACGACTTAGTTGCAGTAGGCTGTAGCTACTTGACCACAGCTATTGAAGCCACTACATTGAACTGTTGTTCCGCCATTTGTATAAGTATAAGCAACACTAGGACCACCATAATTATAAACATCTGTGCAGTAACCTGCTACTGCTGTTTTTCCACCTATACATCTTGCCGCTGCAGGATTACAAATTCCAGGACCCCATGGGGGCCCGGCGACTCCGGTAGATATATCTGAGTATTGAGCTCCATTTCTGGCCATTCCTCCACCGCCAGTAGCTTTCTTCCAAACACTAGTTTGACAAGACAACAATAATCCAGCGGCATCACGTGCGACTAATCCATTCGGAGTACATGCTGTATTTTCAACAACCACATCCATCACCTGAAGTTTTCCAGCTGCTAAAACTTGTGTGACTCCAATACTGCCGCTGACTTGTAACTGGTTTGGTGTTGTTGTTGTTCCTATACCGATATTTTTCGTGGTCGGGTTTTCATAAATCACAGATTCCTTAATTTCAGAATCAGTGGCCCATTTAGTTAAAAAGTTTTCATCACCGCTTCCCATTGATCCGCCAGAGCCTAAGCAAGATATAGTTCCAGCTGCAGTTGGTACTGTTGTGTTAGCAGTAATCACTGCTGTGACTGATAACGGTTTCAACCTTCGAACAGATTTAGTTCCATCAAAATTAACAATCCAGCGCCCTTGGAAATTTCCTTGTACGCCAGTGACAGTTCCACTGGTGATTTCGAATTGAATACTTTCAACTTCTAGTGATGATGTGTACGCGGAAGCTTTATCGCCTTTTTTAATCAGCACTGGTCCCGGTGTTCCCGACGCTGCCATTGACGAATAGATGGGTTGGTTTCCAATATCAATTAACTGCGGATTACCTGCAACAACTTGGTTGGCGTTAAATGTTTTTGTTGAAAGGATGTAGTAGCAAACATCACCTTTAGCTAAAGATCCGATCATTGATTTCATCAGATCTTGTGCTGATAATATTTCAGCAACGGCACGGGTTTCTTTATTTTGATTAAGCATCATCGATGCAAAGCCCGCCATTAAGATGGCCATGATTCCTGTAGCAACAAGAACTTCGATAATTGAAAGACCTTTTGGATTTTTTATTCTCATAAAAAAATTATATCTATATCTATATCTATATCTATATCTATATCTTGTTTAGTATTAAGACTATAGTCCAGATAGTTTTATCATTAAATACCGATAAGGCTTAATGGACCATGAGACAAGCTTAGCAAACATCGAAAAACTTAAAAACTTCATAATGCCCCTTGATTGCCCGTGCATATTCTTTGATTTTAAATCAGAGACTGAATTTACTATTCAATTTTATGATGATGTCAGCAACAAGTTTATGGATTCACTCGTTCAGAAAAGTTCAATTGCAGATCTACCACATGCACGCATTTTAACCCAAAATTCAAAAGAAATATTAGTTTATTTCGATGAAAATTACCATTATTATGAATTCGATTTAACTTCGAATAAATTAATTGATATATGTAAGAGAAAATATAAAAATATTGATATTGAAAGTGTTCGTAAAGAATTTAGTGAGTTATTCAGTATGCTTAAAAAGATTTCTTAAGATTATTGAATGAGTATCAGAATCATTATTTTTTCCTATGTAATCACAAATAAGTTCTTCTAGCCTGTCGAATCGACTATATCCTGCAGGTTTCCATCTATTCTGATTTTTCAAGCATAAAAGTATTTTTTGTGTTCTCGATACTGAAGCAAATAGACCAAGCTCTGCTTCATTGGTTTCACCTATAGTAAAACTGACATGAGTGGCTTCGTTTTTAGTTTTGTTTGATTTGTTGAGTTGCCTGAGTAATTCAAAATATTCTTCTTTAGCATTATCCATGATTTTTGACTTTGCAATAACCAGTGCCAAGCCTATTATAGGATTATAACTATCTAGGTATTTAGAATCCGAAATCTGGATCTAATTCAAAAAATATTATTAACCTATTTGAAACGAAGCGCTCTGGGGTAATTGGAAATAAAGTCAGCTTAGACTACGTTCAAGTTATTGTTGATTAAGCTGTATATGCGCATGACCATAGTCCAGACAGTTTTGTATTAGTAAAACCGATAAGATTAAATGGACTTTGAGATAAGTTTATGGATGAATTGACACAAAAAAGTTTTCAAAAAAAATTACCATATGTTCGAATCTTATCTAGAAGAAATGAAGAAGTTCTCTGCTACGTAGATGATAATATTCATTACGAATATGATTTCATTAAAGACAAAGTTCTCTATAATCATAAATATTTAGTTACTTCTCCAGAAAATATGGAAAAAGTTCGTCAACAATTTATTGAATTATTCAATATGCTTAAAAAGATATCTTAAAATAATTTCTGTCACGTTGCCTTCAAGATCAGGTCTTACATCTTTACAAATAAAGTTTTCAAGATCATCATGTCCGCTAAATCCAGCCGATCTCAAAATATTATCTGACTGAATACAAAGTAATACTTTTTGATCTTTTGAAACAGATGCAAAAACCAGATAACAGTCAGTATCAAAATATGCAGTTTAAATCTTATTTACAATCCGAATTTCGGTTTAAAATTAAACCCGGTCTGTTTCAGACCACAACATGTGGTCTGCTAAAACAAACCAAGCCATTGCTTCAACGACTGGTATTGCGCGCGGGATAATACAAGGATCATGACGACCCTGTTTAGCTGTATCTTTGATAGATGATGTTGGCTTAAAAGCCACGCGGAAAGTAATATCTTCACCGGTTGTGATTCCACCACGAATGCCACCATAATTTTCAGACTGCATTTGTGAATGAAATTCTGTGCCTTGTAAACTGGTGCTACTAAAACCTGCTCCGAATTCAAAACCTGTTGTTGCACCTATTGACAGTATCGCTTGGGCTAGATCTGATTTTAATTTATGAAATACAGGCTGCCCAAGACCCGCTTTTGGATTTTTTATTTTACATTCAATAATGCCGCCGTAACTTTCACCATTTGTTTTTGCTTGTTCTAATAAATCTTGAATAATTTGTGGCAATTCGGCAGATGGCTTTTCTATTTTGTGTGTCCCGATTTGTTTTGCATAAGCAAAAACGTCTGTTTGAGAATTTTTTTGTGTGACATACATTTTTGCAAACGCACCAGCAATCACGCGATTTAATGTTTCACGACCTGATGATCTGCCACCACCCCGATGATCAACATTGCCAAACTTTAATTTCCACGTGTCATCAGCATGACCAATACGCGCTTCATTTTTTATTTTTTCGTAATCAGATGATTTTTGATCGGTGTTACGAACGACCACTGCAATCGGAGTCCCTAAAGTGAGACCTTCAAATAATCCTGATAAAATTTCTGGCTGGTCAGATTCTTTTCTATTTGTGACAAAAGAACTTTGCCCTGGTTTTCTTCGGGCTAACTCATTGAATAATATTTTTTCATCATATTTTATTCCTGCAGGTAAACCATCAATCACCACACCATAAGCTGGGCCGTGACTTTCACCAAACGAGATCATTTTAATATGTTGTCCAAAAATATTAGCGCTCATAATTATCCCTTTTACTTATTATCTAAATATTTCTTCCAAAAATCAGCTTGTTTTTTAGCTTGTTCCTGAAACATCACTAAACCTGACTTATAAACGGCCCTAGGCTGCTGTCCAGCATATTCTAAACCTAAAGAATCATCTGTGTAGTTTAAATCAATAATCAATTTTGGCTGCCAATCAGTTGGTGGCCAATTCACAGTGTCATATCTTGGCGCTGCCCAAATGACAACATCTGGTGATGATGTGTAGGCTCGACTGTTAGCTTTCACTGTTCCATCCCGCGCGCTGTAGGCAACTGCGTATGGAATCACTTTTTGAATTGATTCTAAAACGCCTTGCCCACCCCAAATAGCTACTTTTGTTTCAGCATTTAATTCAATATTCTCAATGAGCTTTTTAAGACCTTCATCATCTGTTGATTCTGAAAACCATTGATCAGCTTGGCAAACTAATGAATTCACAGCATTTAAATTTGAATTCACACTTTTTGCAGATGCTGTTTTTAACGGTGCTGTGACAGCGGCACATTTTAGGCCTAGCTGTTTTAAAAATTGAAACCCTTGTGTAAAATTATTTTCAACTAATGGCACTGCTACAAAATATATTTTTTGATCTAAGTTTCTACTTTGTTCAATCGGGGTTCTTGAATGAGGTATTGGATTTCCTAAAACAGCTCCAAAAGTTTTCAAGTCTTGATTTTGGCTTTTTAAATATTCATAAAGGCTGGGTTGATCATCCATATCAGTATGACTTTGAATAAAATTAATTTTTTGATTCTTCATTTGAAGTTGTCTGTACCAGCGCCAAAGGCTTTTCTTATTTTGCGAAAAATCAGTTCGCGGCAGAAAACTTCTTTGAGTAGGGTCTTCCCGTTGCCATAAATAACCTTTTATCAGTTCTTCAAATGATGTGACTACCGGGCAGAATTTAATATGTTTACGTTGAATATCTTGAGTTTGTTTAAATCCCAATTCAAAATCTGAGCTGTGAGTTGATATAATATCCGCACCTTCCAAAAAATAGCTAAATTCAATATCTGAGTCCAGTTCAACTTGTGACACATTCTTAATATATTTAAATAGATCATGATTTTCATCGCACTGGTTTCTGATAGAAACTAAAAAATGATCTTCTGGATATTTTTTAATGATTCTAAGAATGCTTTCTAAATCAAACAAATCAGTTCTGAGTTCAATACTTTTCGCACATTTAGGAAACAGCAATAATTCTGATTCATTATTTAAAGTCCAATAGGCATTTTTAATCTTGAAGTTCTTTTGAAAAATTGTTTTTTCTATTTCATCTAGTGTATCTATGCCTTCAGACAGATGATAAATCCAATCGGCTTTTAGTCGGAATTTTGGTTCACGCTCACCAAAACGTTGGTGATATTCTTCTCGTGGGCTAAGTTCTGTGTTTAGTCTTGGACGATTTAAAAAAAGTCTGCAATCAGTATCAGTTCTTCGGCTAACGTAAACAACTTCAAGATCTGCTGGAATCAAATCGGTATCAAATCCGGCACCAAGACTTAGAACGAAACTTACGTTTTCTATGATCTGATTAAAATATTTTTTTTCTAGTTGTCTAAAGTAGGCTTCGCCGTGTGTTGTGAATATATCTGAAACAGACTGTTTTTCTATTTCAGCGATCACTTGGTCTAAATCAAAATGCTGAATATTTGGAAAATAACTTTGATGTCTTTTTAAAAGCTCTGTTTTTCCAACACCACGGTGGCCGATGAATACTTTTTTCATAATTAATAATCTAACCCAATATGTTGATAAAACTGTGGATAGCTTTTCTTAATCACATTTGGATCTGTTATTATGATCGGGAAGCCCTTAATTTGTAGTATGGCTGCTGCGAATGCCATGCGGTGATCACCATCTGGGTCAAAGTGAATAAGATCTTTAGTTCTATATTTAGCGTTTGGATTTCCTTGAATTTTTAAACCGTCATTTTGTAATTCGGCTTTAACCCCACAGCGTGTTAATAAGTCATAGGTTTTCTGAATACGGTTTGATTCTTTATGTATCAGCTGATGAGCCCCGAATAAATGACTTTCACCCTCTGCAAAAGCACATAGCACACTTAACACTGGAAATAAATCAGGACAGTTTTTTAAGTTGGCTTGTAAGTTTTTAAATTCAGATTGTTGTTTAATTTTAAATTCAGATTCTGTATGATCAAAAGAAATACCCATTTGTTTAAAAAACTGAACAAATTGCATATCAGGCTGTAATGACTTATCTGACCAATTTTTAATTTCAACATCACCTGCCAAAATTCCTGCGGCTATCAAACTAAAAGCAGAACTGACATCAATTTCACCTTTTAAAACAATGGGCTTTAATTTTTGTGATCTAATTTTCTGATCTGATATTTCCACGCCGCATTTTCTAATCAAATCTAAAGTATATTGATAATACCCTTCTGAAGTAATCTGCTGGCTTGTTTGGTATTGCAAATCAAAATCTAAATCCATGGCATTTAAAACAAATGAACTTAAAAACTGACTCGATTTCTGGGTGTCGATTTGAATCGCTTTTGTTGGTTTTTTCCAACCTTCAGATTTTATTTTTAAGCTATTTTCTGAAAGTTCTGCATTCACGCCCAGTTGATTTAAAACATGAATCAATTCTGTCTGTGGACGTGAAAAAAGTTTCTCGTCCCCAAAAATTGTAAATTCACCGATGGCTCTTGATAATCTCAAGGCTAAAAATCTTAAAGTTGTTCCACCAAGTCCAACTTGAAATTCTTTTTGATCATTTTTAAAGTCAGTTAAGGCTTTTTTTAATAAAACCACATCATCAGCAGATGATTCACCATGAATTTGAATGTGGGGATTATAGGATTGTAAGATCAATGCCCTGTTCATCCATGATTTCGAAATTTCAAGCGAACCTGAAAAATGAAAACTCATGCATTAAACCTTTGGCGTTCGCATTCATCAATAATTTGTTGAGCTGTCACTGAAGCTGTAAAAATTGAACCTATTTTATGAATAAAAATAAATCGGATGTGCTTTGCTGAAACTCGTTTTTTATCTTGTGATAGATGTTTATAAACTTTTGCTGTTTTCATCGCATTTACTTTTAAGAAATCTTCTTCAGCCTGTTCTGTCGACATCAGTTTTTGGACAATTTTGACAAAATAAATTTGCTTAATGTAACCGCGGTGATAGCTCCAACGTAAAGAAAACACCAACCCCATCATGACGGCTCGGCCATGCGGTAGTTTTAATTCGACTTCGTAAACATGGCCCATTGTGTGGCCTAAGTTTAGAATATGTCTGATCCCTTTTTTTTCAAACGGATCTTTTTCAACGATTTGAATTTTACCGCTGATTAAAGACAAAATATTGTCCCAAAGAAATTTTTCCGTGAAGTTAGCTTTTAGAAAAAGCTGTGGCCTGTTAGTTAATGATATTTTTAAAACTTCACCAAAAGCTTCAGTTAAGCGCTCTTCTGGCTGCTGTTGTAATATCTTTTTTGAAAGAATCACTTTTGCGGCAGGATAAAAAGTTCCGATTTGATTTTTTGTCTGGTTGAGATTCAAACCTGTTTTTCCGCCGTGGGCTGAATCAATGGCTGCCAGCCATGTTGAAGGGATATGAACCAGCGGACAGCCTCTTTTATAAGTTGAGGCTAAAAACCCTGAAAAATCACCAACAGATCCCCCACCCAATGCAACAATCTGAATAGGGCCACGAATTGTCCCTGTCGTTTGCCATTTTTGAATTTGGCCTAAAACCTTAGCATACTGGTTTGTAGTTTTAAGGGATTCTCCGGCTTTGACAGGTATTTTGAATTCAAATTGCTTAATCCACTTATTCAAAGATGATTTTTTTAGCAAAAATTCATCGAAAATAAGTACAGTCTGGACGTCAGTGCGTTGAACTGAAGACATTTTTGGAAGTAAATTTGTTTTTAATATTTGTGTTTTATCCACATCTGCAATGTAGTCCTGAAAATCATTCTTTTCAAGATGATATAAAGCATTACTTCGTGCTAAACGTTTATCTAAACCCTATTATAACCTACGATTACAGAAAGAGGTTTGTATGCAAAAAATCAAAGTAGCTAATCCCGTTGTTGAACTAGATGGCGATGAAATGACTCGTATTATCTGGAAATTTATCAAAGATAAATTAATTCTACCGTACTTAGATATCGACATTAAGTATTTTGATTTAGGTATGGAATACCGTGATCAAACAAACGATCAAGTCACAATTGACGCTGCTGAAGCGATCAAAAAATATAATGTGGGTATTAAGTGCGCGACGATTACTCCTGACGAAGCACGCGTTAAAGAATTTAACTTAAAACAAATGTGGAAATCACCGAACGGAACAATTCGTAATATTTTAGATGGTACTGTTTTTCGTGAACCTATTATCTGTAAAAATGTTCCGCGACTTGTCCCTAACTGGACTGCTCCGATTTGTATTGGTCGTCATGCTTTCGGCGATCAGTACCGCGCG
This sequence comes from Bdellovibrio sp., assembly GCA_043721535.1. Classification (GTDB taxonomy): domain Bacteria; phylum Bdellovibrionota; class Bdellovibrionia; order Bdellovibrionales; family Bdellovibrionaceae; genus Pseudobdellovibrio. Next base: position 35,499 of record JAYSQO010000018.1, read on the forward strand.
ACTGACTTTGTTACAAAAGGTAAAGGCAAATTAACAATTACTTTTGAAGGCGAAAACGGAGAAAAAATTTCTCATGAAGTTTACAATTTCAAAGGTGATGGCGTTGCATTGGCAATGTACAACACAGATGAATCGATCATGGGTTTTGCAAGATCTTGTTTTAATCAAGCCTTAACAAAAAAATGGCCTTTGTATCTTTCAACTAAAAATACAATTCTTAAAAAATACGATGGTCGCTTCAAAGATATTTTTGAAACGATTTATCAAGCTGAATTCAAAGCTAAGTACGAAGCTGCCGGGATCACTTACGAACATCGTTTAATCGATGACATGGTGGCCTCAGCATTAAAATGGAATGGTAATTTTGTTTGGGCTTGTAAGAACTACGACGGCGACGTTCAATCAGATACAGTGGCGCAAGGTTTTGGATCATTGGGCTTAATGACATCTGTATTGATTACTCCAGATGGTAAAACAATGGAATCTGAAGCAGCTCATGGAACGGTCACTCGTCATTTTAGGGCTCATCAAAAAGGTCAACCGACATCGACAAATCCGATTGCTTCAATTTTTGCGTGGACGCGTGGTTTAGAACACCGTGCAAAATTAGATAACAATCCAGCTTTAGATAAGTTTGCAAAAACTTTAGAAAAAGTTTGTATCGAAACAGTTGAATCAGGAAAAATGACAAAAGATTTAGCGGTCTGTATCTACGGTGATAAAGTCACAGCAGATAAATATGTAAACACTGAACCATTCTTGGATTTGATCGATGCTAATCTTAAAAAAGCGATGGTGTTGTAAGGTGCCAGTCTAGGGGCTAGAATTTAACGCATCTGAAATGATGTATTGGAGAAGCCTTGCGTAAGAAAAAAATTTGGCACATAGAGTCCTTTAATTTTTGACCAGCATGTACTTTTAGCTGCAAGTTGAATATGACAAATTAGTCCACCACACAAGATTCTCTAGTATTTTCATTTGGAATACATGTTCCGCGAAAGTAAGCATCACATCCTTTTTTTGTCTTATACCGATCAAAAATCCAGACCATTTTTTTTGGGCCTGTTTTGTTTATTTCTGAATAAATAAAATCTCCAGAAATACAAACATGCTTTTCATTTTTCGTAAATCTCATCCAGTCGCGCAGATAAAGATGACATGCGTTCAGCTTCATCGGTCTTCTTGAAATAAATTCATTAAACGCGCCATTTCTTGTGCCAGAAAGCACAAGCATGGTCATTCGGCTTTTCTCTTCAATAGAATATTTTTTTCCTTCACAAACCATTCTAACGCCCTTGAGTTCGAAACACTGCCAATAGGGGTAAGAAGTGCTGGTGCTCTCAGAAAAAAGAGATGGTTCCGCAATACATTGATTTATTTTCAAATCGTCTTTATTTAAAATTCCAAAGTCGTCCGTAAGTAAAGCATATGGAAAAAGTTCCTTAAGTTCTTGAAGATGGGCATTTCCTTCTATAGCCATTATACTTACCGGAAATAAGAACGCAAACATTATGGCTTTCCACATTTTGTCAGCTCCTTTAGTTTTTTATTAAATTCATTCATAAGTTCCTGAGCTCTTTTTTTAGAAGTTGTCCGTCCACCTTTAAATTCGAAGATAGCATCTTCCCAAGAGGCAGTTCTTTTCAGCAGACTAGACGCTACTTCACGTTTACGAAATAACCAACGAATCCCCGCACAAATATTGTTAGAGGGATCGTTCAAATCTTCTCTTGTTAGAGTTAAGTAGTGATTTTTTAGCTCTCCTTTTTCATTACCTAAAATTTTTCTGCTTTCATTGGTCATTTGCATCAGGCCACGTGCACTGTTTTTATCTTTTTTATTTGCAAGTATTTTAGCATCAAAGCCGGACTCGGTAGCAATCAAAGCTTTAACCACATTTGGCTCTAATGGAATATCTGGCTTTAAAACGTCATTCCAATATTTTGTCCAACCAGCAATAAGGTCATCGTATTGATTTCCTTTTTCTTTGAACTCTAAACCCATAGGACAGGGTTTTTCTCTAACTTTGGAAAAATTCAGCAGAGTTATTTCTTTAATTTCATCGGGATAAAGCTGATCTTTTTTAGATGGATTGTCAGCACAATGCGCATGTCGAATTGTAGTACTACCGCCAGGATTTTTTTTGCTAGGCGGTATTTGTAAAGAGTGCTCTCGCACCCAGTGTCTGCCTGGAACACAAAGACGCCAAGGATGAATACTCTGAGCTTTGCTAGAAATTGTGTTTGAGTTTGTTTTTTTTGCCATTCTGATCCCTTGATAGGTAAAAATAAGTGCTGTAGAAAGCTACTTATAGAAGTTTAGCAAAAGTGTGAATATCACACAAACAAAAGAAATTCTGACACGGATACACCAAAAAATTTATAGAACATCAAAAATAAAATTGATCGCATTGATTCAAATAATCCGAAGCTCCTATTTCCTGTGCTCGCGTTGATGGGGGAATGTCAGTTTTATACTTTTTTAGTGAATCTTTTTCAGATTTTTTTTATTTCCGCTTCAGCTGATCTCTGAATCCATCACTTAATAATTGAGTGGATAAAATCAATAGTAATAAACACAGCCCTGGAATCCACATTAATTGCGGGGCTGATTCCATCAAGTTTCTTGAATCTGACAGCATCGTTCCCCATTCAGGATACGGTGCTGGAATTCCTAATCCTAAAAAACCTAAAGCCGCTGTATTTAGAATCGCTTCACTACAGCAAACTGCGCTTTGCACAAGGACTGCAGTGGCACAATTCGGTAAAAGATGACGAAATATAATTCTTGAATCACTGGCGCCTAAGGCTTTCGCAGATTGAATATATTCTTTGCTCATTTCAACTAAGGCCTGTGATCTAACAAGGCGATACATCGAAGGAATTGAAACTAACGCCACTGAAATAATTGTGTTCGTTATGCTTGGTCCTAAAATCGCCACTACAAATAAAGCCAACAGAAGACTCGGCATCGCTTGCAGCGCATTCATCAATTGCGTAAAAAAGAAATCAATTCTTCGACCAAAATAAGCTGCCGAAAGGCCAAGACTTGCACCAAAAAAAATACTAATTCCACCAACAACTAATCCTATACCTAAAGAAAATTGTGAGCCCTTTAGTAGTCTTGAAAATAAATCTCGGCCTAAATCATCTGTTCCCAAAAAAAATTCAGAACTAGGACCTAGTAGTGATTTTCCGTCAAAAATAATGTCATAGCCGTAGGGAATCCACACAAAAGACACCAAAAGCATAATCATGAAAAATGAAAACAAAATAGTCCCGAACAAAATGTTTTTCTGTCTGAATATTTTATTCACTGTAACGACCTTTGTTGGTCACGCATTTTTGGGTTCATCATTTTAACACATTCATCAGTTAACCAATTCACAACAATCACTATAGCCATCGAATAGAATACACCCGCTTGCACTGCTGGGTAATCGCGGGCTTCAATGCTTTTCACTAACCATCTTCCCATGCCAGGCCACGAAAATAATGTTTCTGTCATAATCGCACCTGTTAGTAATTGTCCCAAGGCTAAACCAATCGATGTGATAATTTGTGGAAGTGCATTTTTAAAAATATGTTTAAATAAAACAACTTTGTAAGGTAAACCTTTTGCCCGTGCGGTTCTGACGTAATCTTCGTTGGCCACATCGATGATCGATGCCCGTGTGATACGAACTATGAGTGCTAACGGCACTGTTCCTAAAACAAAAGCAGGTAAAACCATATATTTTAAACTAGAAATAAAAGCTGTTTTATCTTCTGAAAACAGTGAATCAATAAAGAAAAACCCTGTGACATAGGGGATATCATAAATCACATCCACCCTGCCTGAAACCGGGAACAAGGATAATTTCACTGCAAAAAAGAAGATAACAATTAATCCCCACCAAAATAGTGGCATGGCAAAACCCACAGTGGATAAACTGACTGAACCATAATCCCATATTGAATTTCTTTTTACAGCTGCTAATGTTCCCAGCAGAATACCGATAATTGATGACCATAACAACGCAATCATGGCTAATTCAACTGTGGCCGGCCAAAGAACTTTGAAATCGCTCATGACTGGTTGTTTAGTGACGATGGATTCACCGAAATTTCCGGTTAAAGCATTCACTGCAAATTTATAAAATTGAATATAGATCGGCTGATCTAAACCTAAATTTTTTGTGATCTCAGCAACACGTTCTTCTGAAGCCCCACGTTCACCAATGATATTTTGAACGGGATCACCAGGTATAAGTCTGATGATTGAAAAACTCACCAGACTTATAAATAGAAAATAACCCAATATCTTTAAAAAAAATCCGAATAGTTTCACTTTAATTTAACACCTATTTTATCGAAACATTTTCAAACTGTTCATAACCAAATGGATTAGCTGTATAACCTTGAACTTTATTTGAAATGACTTTGTTCTGCTTAGCGTGTGCTATCGGAAACCAAGGTTTTTCTTTTGTGAAAATTTCTTGCGCTGATTTATACATAACAGTTCTTTTTGACTGTGTTGATTCTTCTTTCGCTTTTTGTAATAGATCATCAAAACCTTTGTCGCACCATCTAGCGTAATTACTACCAGCCTTAATCGCAGCGCAACCAAGCAATACATTCATAAAATTATCTGGATCTCCGTTATCACCAACCCAACCAAATTGAATCATCTGGTGTTCACCTAATTTTGATTTTTGTAAATATGTTGGCCAATCAAACGTGACTAGTTTTACTTTCACTCCTATTTTGGCTAAATCGGCCTGCATCATCTCACCCATTTTTTTGCCGTTAGGTAAGTAAGCTCTGGTGACTGGTAAAGTCCACATTTCAGTTTCAAAGCCATCTGGATATCCTGCTTCTGTTAATAATTTTTTAGCTAAAACTACATCAACAACACCTTCAGCAGTTTTTGTATTGTAAGACCACATTGTCGGTGGAATTGGATTTTTTGCAGTCACGCCTTGTGATTTATAAAGAACATCAACATAGGATTTTTTATTCATTGCTAATGATAAAGCTTCACGGACTTTTACGTTATCAAATGGTTTTTTCTCAGTATTAAAAGCTAAGTAAGCAATATTTAAACCTTCAGTGCTGATCACTTTGATATCTTTATTTTGTGATAATGAGGCGATATCTTGCGGGTCAGGTTGACTCATGACATCACATTCGCCAGATTTCATTTTCTGACTACGAACAGTTGAATCTGTGACGATTACAAAAATTAAATTATCAATTTTTGCTTTACCTTTAAAATAACGATCAAAGGCCGTGTATTTAACTGAAGAATCTTTTTGATAAGATTTAAAAATAAATGGACCTGTGCCGATCGGTTTAGTCTCTAACGTTTTTAATCCTTTACCAGAGCTCACAAGAAATTCTGCGTATTCTGCAGATAGAATACTGGCGAAATCCATAGCTAAATCAGCTAAAAACGGAGCCTCTGGGCGTTTTAATTCAAACACCACTGTGTATTCGTCTGTTTTTTTCACATCTGAAATTAAGTTTTCAAGTTCCATGGCTTTGAAATATTCGTAGTTAGCTGCAGGAATCGAAAGCGGATGTTTTGGATTCATTTGGGCTTTAAAGCTGTAAATGACATCGTCAGCAGTCATTGTTCTTTTTGGTGTGAATAAATCATTTGAATGAAACGGCACATTTTTCTTTAATTTAAATGTGTACGTTTTTTTATCTTTAGAAATCTTCCATGATTCAGCTAATCCTGGGATGATTTCAGTGCTGCCAGGTTTGAATTCCACAAGACGATTGAAAATCGTTCTAGCACTGGCGTTTAGACTGACTCCATCGCTGACAAGCTGTGGATTAAAAGAGGCAGGACTGCCCTCGATACAATAAATTAAATTTTGTGCAGCCGCCACTTGGAAAGCTAAAAACAGAGTGAGAAAAAAAACATTTACCTTTTTCATAAATCCCCCTTTTACATTAAAACTAATATCAAGTAGCATGGCACAGGAATGACACTGCTTCAACTGTACAACGCATCTAAACAATACGGATCAAAAGTTTTATTTGATAACGCTGGGTTTTCAATAAACGAAGGCGAACACGTTGGCGTGATCGGTCCTAATGGGGCGGGGAAGACCACTTTATTCAAAGCCATTGTGGGCCTTGAATCACTTGATACAGGCGAAATCACTAAAGCTAATCACTTACGCATTGGTTATTTAGAGCAAGAATCCGATTGGGCTGTGAATATTCAGGCTGAAGACTACCTGCAGAATAATTGTGTCAAACCCATCTGGGAACTGAAACAACTAGGACTGAAATTAGGATTAACCGAATCACATTTTCAATCGCAGTTAAGTGCGCTTTCTGGGGGTTACAGAATGCGCATGAAGTTGTTGTACTTGATTGGGCTTGAGCCTGAATTAATGCTTTTGGATGAGCCCACGAACTTTCTTGATCTTGAAAGCATTCTCACTTTAGAAGATTTCTTACAAAATCATAAACAAGCCTTTTTGTTGATTTCACATGACCGTGAATTTTTAAAACGAACCACTGAATACACTTTAGAGGTCGAAGGCGGAGACATCGTTAAATTCCCCGGTCATATTGATGATTATTTTGAACAAAAAGCTGAACTGCAAAGATTAATGGAAGCCAAAGCGAACCAACTTGAAAGTAAAAGAAAACAAATTCAAGACTTCGTGGATCGCTTTAGATCTAAAGCCACCAAAGCCCGCCAAGCACAAAGCCGGTTGAAAAGCCTTGATCGAATGGAAAAAATCGAAATTAAAAAATTACCACCGCGTGCAAATATTAAACTTCCGGAAGTCATTGCTACGGGAAAAGAAATTCTTTCCATTCAAAACGCTAACTTAGGTTATAACCGCGATAAAATTATTTTAAAAAATGTGAATCTTATTGTCGAACGTGGTCAAAAAGTTGGAATTGTTGGCTACAATGGGGCTGGTAAATCCACATTACTTAAATCAATTGCCGATAAAATCGAACTTATCAGCGGTGAAAAAAAATTAGGTTATAATGTCAGTTTTTCTTACTTTGCCCAGCATTTAACAGAAGAATTGCAAAATGATGATACTGTTTTAGATGCGCTACAAAGAAAAGCCCACAAAGATAACATGGCCCAAGATATTTTAAATATGGCGGGGTCGTTACTGTTTTCTGGTGATAGCATCAAAAAGAAAATTAAAGTTTTATCCGGCGGAGAAAAAACCCGCGTGGCTTTAGGCCAAGCCTTGTTACAAAAAAATCCATTGATGCTATTAGATGAGCCCACCAATCATCTTGATTTCGATACAGTGAACGCGCTAGCACATGCCCTAAGTGAATTTGTGGGAACTGTTATTGTTGTTAGCCATGATCGACAATTTTTACGTCAAGTGACCAATCAAATTTTTGAAGTTCGCAATGGCCAAATTGAAGTCTACAAAGGGTCTTACGATGAATATCTCTGGAGCCTTGAAAAAGGTGTCCTTAGTCAACGTGTCGATACAGTTGAAACAATTGCGCCAATAAAAACTCAAGCTGATTCTAAGAAATTTAATTATAAAGAAGAAACTAAACGATTAAATTCAGACATCAAAGAATTAGAACGACAAATATTAAAAGCAGAAGAAGTTATTCATTCACAAAATAAACGCTTGGATGTGATTAATTCTGAATTACTGAATATACAAGGCCTTAAAGCCCAAGAACTTTCTAAAGAAGCAGCTGCTATTAATAAAAATATTCTTAATCAAGAAGAAGCTATTTTAGAAAAAATGGAAAAGACTGAAACCTTAGGTAAAGAGCTTGGTGAGTTGAAAAATTAGTATTAAGTAATTGAAGTACCAAAAAAAATAAAAAACTAGTTTGACCAAAGGCCGGAGGCTGTTGTCGTTCTGCCGTTACCTTCAACAAAATTTAAATTCCAACCATCAATGCCAACCGTAATACACCCATAAGCAGCATATGCGCCACAATAATTGTTAGTTGCTCCAGATCTTGTAAATGTATACGTACCTGCAGGGAGTCCACCAAAAGCCAGATAGCCAGTTTTAGTAAAGGTGAGTGCCGTAGCATTAGCATTCATTGCCAAACTAGTAATACTTCCTGGCGGACCAAGACATGAGGCTGGAAGGCCACCCTCACCTGAGGAACAACTGATAGCAGACGCTAAACCTACAGCGCTGCTTAATGAGCTTACCAAGTTCCCAGAATTAAGTCTGCTGACTGCTGAGTTCGCATTTTTCCATATGCTACTTTGACAACTCAGCAGCTGTCCATTTGTGTCGCGTGCGATCAATCCATCTGGCGAGCAAGCTGTACTCACTGCAACAACATCAACCACCTGAATTTTGTTACTACTTAACACCCCATTAACTGATAATCTGTTAATTGGAGTATTAGTTCCTATACCAATATTTCCAGTCGTTGGATTTTCGTAAATAACTGATTCTGATAACCCTACATCAGTTTGCCATTTTGCTAAATAATTTGCATCGCCCGACCCCGCGCTACCACTACCAAGACATGATACGGGTTTAGCTGCTGTTGGTATTGATGTGTCTGCATAAATAACGGCGGCCACAGATACAGGGCGCAATTTTCTTACTGATTTAGTGCCATCAAAATCAATCACCCAGCGACCATTAAAAGACCCATTTATACCGACATAATTACCACTATCTATAATAAATTTAATACTCTCTACAATCAGTGATGACGTAAACCCCGATGCGCGATCGCCTTTTTTAATAATTGCGACGCCGGGTGTGGCAGATGTGACCATCGATCCATAAATGGGTTGAACGCCCATATCTATTTCTTGAATTGTCCCGGCTCTTACTGCCTGGGCATTAAATGTTTTAGGCGCAAGTATGTACTGGCATACATCACCTTTAGCCATCACTGCTATAATTGTTTTTTGTAAATCTTGTGCTGAAAGAATTTCAGAAACAGCTCTGGTTTCTTTATTTTGATTCAATAACATTGAACTAAAGCCAGCCATGACGATGGCCATAATTCCCGTCGCAATTAGAACTTCAATGATTGAAATGCCTTTTTGATTCAGTGGTTTCATATAAACCTTATCGGTAGTAACAACAATTCACTAAACAATATATATATATATGAAATCATTAGCTATTTTAACTTATTGCGAAATATAAGCTATTGAATGCAGACTCAAAAATAATCAAAATTCATGAATATTTTGTAGACTATATTCCCCATATTAACGTACTATTGGGAATATAGTCTATATTTTAAGGAGGCTCTAGTGATCAAACGTTTATGCTCGCCTTCAAAAAATCAGAGTTTTTTTCTATTTGGCGCCCGTGGCACAGGTAAATCAACTTTGTTAAGATCATTGCCACAATTTAAAGACTGTTTATACATTGATTTGTTAAAACCCAGCCAAGAAGAAATTTATGCCCTAGATCCTGAAGCCTTAATTCGTCAAACAGAACATATGAGCAGTAAAAATTGGGTCGTTATTGATGAGGTGCAAAAATGTCCTAAGCTACTTGATGTTGTGCACAGCCTTATTGAAGATCGAAAAATTAATTTTGCACTCACTGGATCAAGTTCTCGCAAATTAAAAAATGGCGGAGCAAACTTACTGGCAGGACGTGCTGTGGTTTTCTCAATGTTTCCTATGACCTACTTTGAATTAAATAATAAATTAAACCTCTCTGAAATTTTAAACTGGGGAACACTTCCAAAAATACTTGATTTTTCAACGGCAATTGAAAAAACCAGATATCTTAAATCTTATGTGCACACTTATTTAAAAGAAGAAATTCAAGTCGAACAAGTTGTTCGAAAGTTAGAACCGTTCCGGTTATTTCTTCCAGTAGCAGCACAAATGGATGGTCAAATTTTAAATTATTCAAAGATTGCCAAAGATGTCGGCGTTGATCATAAAACAATTGCAAACTATTATCAGATTTTAGTCGATACAAATTTAGGATTTTTTTTAGACTCGTACCACAAATCTGTTCGAAAAGTTCAACATGAAACCCCTCGTTTTTATTTTTTTGATACTGGTGTTAAACGTGCTTTGGAAAAACAAATTAACATTCCGCTTGAACCAAAAACGACTGCTTATGGGAACGCTTTTGAATCATGGTTTATCAATGAATGTCATCGTTATAATACTTACCTAGAATTGGATTACTCGTTTTCATATTTAAGAACAAAAGACGATGCTGAAATTGATTTAATTATCGAAACTCCTGACAAAAAAACTTTTTTAGTGGAAATAAAATCAGCTACTAAAATAAATAAGGATCATCTAAAACACTTACTCTCTTTTAAAAAAGACTTCGTGGGTGCTGAGTATATTTGTGCCTGTGATATATCACGCAAGGAAGTGCTTGAAGGTATTCAGATACTTCCTTGGCGTGATGCTTTAAAGAAAATTTTTAATTTGAAAAAATAAAGTTCTGGGGAAAGTCTTGATTGGTTTGAAGAATTAATAGCTATTTTTTTATTAGTCAGCGTGTAGCTGAACTAGATTTAAAGTCTTGTCAAAAATTAAAACCTCATGATCAAACAAAAGGTCGATATTATTCGGTTAAGACTTAATTACTCATCTTTTCCGATTGGAAATTCATCTGCTGGGCAGGGCTTTTTATCTGCACTATAGGTTGCAAAACACTCGCCTTTTTCGTTTGCAATGACCATCCATTGTAGGACGCGACCATTGGTTTTAAATTTACCGTGATTTTTAAAATAATGCTCAGAGCCTTCTTCTATGTCTGGATCTAAAGCATCATGCATTCCACCGAAGTAAATTCTTTTTCCATTTTTTATAATTTTATTAATTTTTGCAATTTCTCTATCGCAAACTGTTTTATCGATTGTATTTCCTCGGATGATAGAAATAACAGTGTTCTTATCATCCAAAACTAAAAAGTAAAATCCACGCAAATCTGGAATTTCATCATTAACTTTTTCGCAAATTGTTATAATTCGATCAGGTGTTACTTCTATTTCACTTCTTGTTCGAGTTTTATCTATTTTTAGAACTTTATAATAGGATTTTGTTTTAGCAATATTAGCATAGTCAGTTTTACTTTTTGTAAGTCCTTTGTACTCCATGATCACTTCTTCAGAAGTTACTTTCCGTTTAAGTCTACGCTCTGCCATCTTTTGTTTGTGTGCTAGCCATCTGACTGCCATTGGTATAGCAATATCTGGCTTTTTTAGATCTTTCTGTCTGATATCAGTAAAAATAAAATCTTTAACTTCGCCGTTCGGATCTTGAATTATTTTTAATGTTTGCTTCGTAATTTGAGCAATACCGCAGGCTATTCCATTGTCTGCTGATGGTTTAAATCCTGATTCACTTGCGATAAGAGCTTTAATCATATTTAAATCAATTAACTGATCTAAATTAAACAGTTTGGTAAAGTAATCTGCCCAAATTGCAATTAGTTGATCGTAGTCGTTTTGATTTTTGAATTTTAATTCATTCTGAGATGGATATTTTAATTTTTTTAGACTGTAGCCATTAACTATTTTATAAATTTCTTTTCGTCAAGATAAGTTCCTGGTAATCTTCGTAAATGCCTATCAACAATTGTCACACCCTGTGAATTTTTAGTAGTAGGCCTAACTTTTCGTGGATGCGCACGAACTACTGTTGTTTTGCTTTTAGATTTGATCGGCATGGTGTAATTGTATGCAAGTCAGACTCAAAATTCAAACTTTTAAAATTCTTTTAAAAACTTTAAACAATTCAAATGTTCTATGCCAGCTCCATCAATAAATTCTTTGTCTCCCTTTAAGTATGTTTGAACAGCACGAACCTCAGGGTATTTACCTTTTAAATAAAATAATCCTTTTGATCTTTCTTTCTGACTTAATTTAGCTTCAATAAAAATTTTTGGTTTATTATTCTCTAAAATTATAAAATCTACTTCGTGATCATTTTTATCACGGAAATAGCGTAAATCTATATTTTTACCCAAGACATCTTGTTGAAAGTAAACCCACTTCAATAAATGAACTGCAATAAAATTTTCAAATCTAGCACCCTCGTCAACTATGGCATTCCAATCATAAAAATAGACCTTCTGAGATTTTTTTAATGCTTTTAGTTTAGGCGAACCGAACGGTGAAATTCTAAATATCGCATATAAACGCTCAAGTGATGCTATCCATTTAGCTAAAGTTTTATGATCAACTTGCAGATCTTCTGACAGGCTATTTATTGATAATAGTCCGCCGACCATATCTGGTAACCGATGTAAGGCTAATTCAATAGTGGCTAAATCTTGAAACTGTTCATTTGAAGCTACTTCTAGCCTTACAATTCGTTCGCGATATGATTTCGACCAGCGATCACAGCTGACACGAGATCCTTTGAAGTAAGGCTCAGGAAATCCACTTAAATTATAAAGATCTAGTACATCTTTTACAGTATTTATTTTTAATTCATTAACAGTCAAAGGCATCAGTCTTAAAAAATGATAGCGACCTTGCAAGCTATCTCCACCTTTACGAAGCGTATCTAACTTAGCACTGCCAGTTACTAAAATTTTTTGCTGATCTTGAAGTTTATCATAGATGCCTTTTAAATAATTTCGCCAATTCTTATATTTGTGAACTTCATCAAAAATCCAAAGATCAGATTTTTTCATCTCTTTAGATAAAATGCGCGAACGGTCCTCATCTATATCCCAATTCATGTAGTCATAATTTTTAATAACAGCTTTAGATAAAGTTGTTTTTCCGACTTGCCTTGGCCCAGCCAAAAAAACCATCTTTTCCTTTAAATCGTTCTGAATTTGATCTTTTAAATATCTATCCATAATCAACAGTATAGTACTTTTTGGGACAGGTGTCCAGAAAAGACTAGACTTTTTGGGATACCTAATACGTCTACCACTGAATAGGCTTAAGCCCTTTAGATTTCAGCCAATCATTCGCTTTTGAAAATGGCTTTGAACCAAAAAATCCACGGTGAGATGACAGTGGTGATGGATGCACGCTTTCTATAACTAAATGTTTATTACGATCAACAAAAGCAGCTTTTTTCTGAGCATAAGCACCCCATAAAATAAACACCACATGATCACAATTTTCATTCACAACTTCGATAATTTTATCCGTGAATTGCTCCCACCCTTTTTTCTGATGAGCCGCTGCTTTTCCGTCTTCAACTGTTAAAACGCTATTTAATAACAGCACGCCTTGTTCGCCCCAGCGTTCAAGATTTCCAGTTTTAGGAATGGCAATTCCTAAATCACTTTGTAATTCTTTAAAAATATTTTGTAATGACGGGGGAAAACGAATTCCGTCTTGTACTGAAAAACACAACCCGTGCGCTTGACTAGGACCGTGGTAAGGATCTTGTCCTAAAATCACAACTTTCACATTTTTTAAATCAACAAGATCAAGTGCTTTAAAATAATTTTTCTTATCTGGATAAATAATTTTTTTCTGATCATATTCTTTTTTTAAAAAAGATTTTAAATCTTTCATATAAGAAAGTTCGAATTCACTTTTTAGGCGCTTTTGCCAACTATCAGTTAATTTTATGTCCGACATGTCTTTAATTGATACAATGACTTAGGTCGAGACACGAGCATTAATTTACTGCAGCTAAAAGAAAATAAAGCTTTTTTCGGTATTGGACTTTTTGTAACACCAACTCGATGTTAAAATAAAGATAACAGCTAATTAAAACACCTAAAGGAGGCTTATATGTCTAAAAAACGAAATAACGGTAAACCTTTAGAAAACACTTTAAATCTTATTGAGACAGACCCCGAGGTCAAATCTTTCATCTACCAACAGATCAATGAATTCGCACCCTACGTCACGCCAGAGACCCTTGTGATGGTCTTAGCCCGTGATCCATTGGCCCAAACAGAAAAAGAAGTTTCAGCCGACAACTACCGCATTGCGATTGTTTTAAAAGAGGATGATGCTTCGATTGAAGCCGAAGCTTACAGTCCAAATATATTTGATGCCATCAGATTAGCCAAAGAATCAATGCTTAGCCGCTTGTCTGAAATTCAGAACAAAGTTGAAAATTCACAAGATCGATTGAACGCTATTAAAGATGCTGGAAGTAATTCGCAAGTGCATTAGCCAACATTAGGTTTTTAAACAATTTAGCAGGCGCGTATTATAATAATAAATATGCCGGCCTGTTTTTTTCTTTGATAAAATACCGCCCCTTTCAAGAGCCGCTAAGTATTTGCTAGCCGTTTGATATGTGATTCCTAATTTTTGGCTCATATGAGTTGCATAAGTAACTGGGTAAGAAAAAATATGATCGAGTAAGTTCAAGCTGTAAATCGAACTAAACTCTAAGCGTAATTCAATTTCCAGCGCAGACCTTTCAGCCATTATTTTTAAAACTACTTGCTGAGTTATTTGTGCCTGCTCATACATCGCAGTTATGATAAATTTAATAAACTCAAGCCACTTTTGCGATTCAGTGACAGCCAGAAGTAATTTATAATATTGATTTTTATTTTTGTTCAAATAACCACTAATATACAAAATAGGTAATTCTAGTAATTGATTCAGGACAAGTTGTAGTACAATTAGTATCCGCCCTGTTCGTCCATTGCCATCCGAGAACGGATGTATAGCCTCAAATTGATAGTGACAAATCGCTACCTTGATTAATACATCAGTCAAATCGTCGGCATCATGAACGTACTGTTCCCAATTACCAATTAGTTGTGGAACGAGTTGAGCTGGTGGCGGAGTATAAATAATTTTCGCACCACTTGCTATTTGATTCTGCTGAGCTCGAAATTGACCGCCAGCTATTGGCATCAACTTTTGATGAATAGTTAAAATAGTTCGTGTTGATAAAGAGTATTTATCTAGTGATGCAAAACCAGTATCTATCGCTGATTTATAATTTAATGCTTCTTTTGCTGCGAAGTCTTGGTCCGCAAAATTTTTAATTTGTTCTTCTAAAGCAGTTTCAATTGTTGTGTGTATGCCTTCAATTTCAGAGCTGGCAACAGACTCTTGTAATAAAGGAATATTGAGTAAAATAGTCGGGTTATTTATCGCACGACATGTCCCCTTAAGTTCAGCCAAAGCCGCATGCGTTTTAATTAACAACGCAATCATTTCATCTGTTTTAAAGTCACTCGAACTAAGTCTAGGTGGCAAGTTCGCAAGAACGAATGACTTGTTTTTTAGGGCTGACATTTAATATATCTCCAAATTACATTAAAAATATTCAGTTTATTTAATATATCATAAACTATACATTAAAAATAATCAATTAATTTAATGTGTACTTGAGGCGATGAGAATGATTTAAAGCTTACTTAATTTCCTTTTGCACTAGTTCCCCGATCACATCTTGTAATTGATCAAAAAGGGCTTTTTGCGCAGGAAGAATATTTTTTAATTCGACAGTAAGTACCGGAATATCTTGCTCAACCCACATGTAGCGGCCAAGACTTCCGGGGAAATTTCCCAGTCTTTTCCACGGTAGGTAATCGTAATTTGGTGATTTAACTTTAGGTCCATCGAAATCTAAAACATTCAAAGGTGTATGTACTGATATCACGAATTCAGGTTTAAAATTTTTGATGTGTTCTAATAAACAATTTACTTCAGGTTCACTAGCTGCTTTATCACCGGGGAATTTTCTTAAAGATCCTTGGGCTTTTTCTTTCCAATATTTAGTGGCTTCCTTATCCCAATCTTGGGTCGGAAAATTTCGATTTAAATCGACACCGTTTGCATTTGATCTGGTTTTTTTGCTGACACCGTCTGGGTTAGCTACTGGTATGATTCTCCAGTTGTTGCGAACTTCGATGTCGTGAATGCGTTCCATCCAGTATCTGCCGACCGCACCTGCGTGTGTTTCATCACCATGGATAAGACTGATCACTAAAATATTTTTTGATTTTTCGTTTTGTCCTTTTTTGTCGTAGTGATAAATCGGCGCACCCGCAACTGATTGGCATTTTTTAGCTTGTCTGACTTCTTTACAAACAGCGGATAATTTTGAAACACCTACATAGCTTTTGTAGGAATTTAAATTTTGTTCACAGATTTTTACAAGGTCGTTGTTATCACTGGATATGTCAGTGGATAAGTTTTGGTCAGTTGAATCTGCACCCCAGGCCGAAAAACTGACTAAAAAACTAAATAGGTAAATCAAAATGAGACTCAGAAATTTCATTCAGAAAATATCAACATAACATCGCAAAAAAGTCCTCATGTTTTTTATAACTTTTCCGATTAGATAAGACGCAAGCTAGACCAAAGCCTAAGGAGGGCATTAATGGCGAATAAAAGCAGCTATCTATTAGCAGTTCTTTTTATTGCTAACCCGTTCGTTCTACTATTCTACCAAAACTGCTCGGTAGTTCCCCATCCTCATGGCGAAATTAACAGTAGCTCGCTTAAAACATCAGTGGCTTCAGAGTTTAAACATGGCTTTAGACAGGCTGAAAGTCTTGGCATAAAGAATATGAAATAAAGCCATTGACTTACACATAAATTACACTGTAATTTATGTGTATGAAGAAGATCAATCAATCGCCCCTCCCAGCGCTATCAACCAAAGAAAAGGCCGTCTTGCTTTTTATCGAACAGGAAATGACTGAGAAAGGCATATCTCCCTCTTATCAGGAAATATGTGATCACTTTGGTTTTGCATCCTACAATTCAGTTCAAAATTATTTGAAGCAGTTAACAAACAAAGGGTACGTCAGTATTCCTCAAAATCAAAAACGAGCGATTCAAATTTTGCATTCTGCGAACGATTTTCAAAAAGATCTCGCAAACCGACTTAATTCATTTAAAGAACCTTCGAGTCACGCCTTTGCTGGTCGTTCTTCCCAAGATCATGAAGTTAGCTCGAAGGTTCTTCCTATTCCATTTTTGGGCCGAGTCGCTGCCGGTGTTCCTATCGAACGCCTAGCTTATGATGAATTCATTGATGTGCCTGCTCACTTTATTAAAGCAGCTGGTGATTACTTCGCGCTGCTTGTTCAAGGCGATTCAATGATTGAAGAAGGTATTTTTGATGGCGACTATCTTGTCGTTCTTTCTCAAAAACACGTTTCTGATGGCGACCTTGTCGTGGCCAGTGTTGATAACGAATCCACTGTAAAAAGATTTTTTATGAAGAAGAATCCAGAAATTTCTGCTTCTGAAAAAATGGTTGAGTTACGACCTGCAAACCCAAGATTAAAATCAATGTGGTATGCACCTCAAGTTGTTGACGTTAAAGGCTTAGTTAAAGCTCTTTTCAGAAAATACTAGTTTAATTTTATTATTATTTCATAAAGTCGTTCGCGGAACGATCGATATCTTTAAGATATTGGCGAACAACTTCGTAATCGGCATCTGTTGCATCTTTAAAATCAGTAATATGATACATATCCATAAAAGTTTTTTTACCCTCTGGAGTTTTAATATATTTAATAATCGCATCAGTTATTTTCTTTTTTAAAGTTTCAGGAACGTCTTTTCTAAAAGCTACTGGGTCATTCGGTATCGGGCCAGTCAGTTTAAGTATTTTTACTTTGTCATAAACGTCAGGGTATTGTGTTCGCAAAAGCCATCTTGCGTCTTTAGGCGTTCCATCTTCATCCGGAGGAGTATAAAACGTAGCACCTGCATCAATCTTTTTTTGATAGACCGCTTGCACCACAGTGTCGTGACGGCCTAAGAAAGCTTGTTCTTTAGGTTTGATACCCTCTTGTTTGAATAGTCTTAGGGCCAATAAATATCCCGATGATGAAGCGGGATCAACAAAACCAAATTTTTTACCATTGATATCTTTAATATTTTTTATCCCATCAACATGAGCAATAATTTGACCATAATATTCATCACGACCGCGGTTCACTAATCTTAGTCTTGGCTGAATCCCATATTTTTGATGAGCAATAATATAACCAAATGTATTGATGATGGCTGCGTCTGCCCTGTTTGAACCAAATGCTTCTACAACTGAAATATAATTCATTGGCAATTCAACACTAACAGCAATGCCGGTTTCTTTTTCTAGGTATTTTTGTAAAATCTTTCCACTGTCGACCAAAGCCAGCGTGTCTTGGGCTGGGACTAAATAAAATTTAAAAGGATTATCTTTAGATCCAAGTTCTTTTGATTGGGTGCAGCCCATAAAAACAAACAAAATCATTAATATATTTTGAATTTTCAGTCTATTTAGTTGATCCATGAATTTCATATTGCTAACTTAGCGCAGATTCTAAATCAGATCAAAGGAGTTTATTTATGGTTAAAATAATGTCTCAGTACACGGGTAAAAAGCACTGTAAAGCCCAACATGAACCTTCAGGATCTTTTTTAGAAACTGATGCCCCGAAAGACAATCAGGGCCTTGGATTAACTTTTTCACCAACTGATTTAGTGGCCACAGCTCTTGGAACTTGTGTCATGACCACAGTCGCTATTTTTGCAGAAAAAGAAAATATCGTGATCGATTTTGCAGAAGCTTCAACAGAAAAAGTGATGACTCCACCACCGCGCAGAATTGCCTCGTTAAAAACGATTGTTAAGTTTTCAAAAAATATTCCTGAAGATTTTAAAATGAAAATTCCACAAATCGCCGAAAACTGCCCCGTCAAAAAATCTTTACACCCTGAAGTCGCAGCTGAATTAGAAATTCAATTTGTTTAATTAGGTTTCGAATGGCCCATTGGTAAATCAATAACTTGAGTATTTTTATTCGGAGTTAGCGCAATACTTTTAGGTAATGATTTTTTAATCGTTTCAGTAAATGCATCGATGACTGCAATTCTTTTAAAATGCTTTGAATGCACAAGACTGACTTCGCGGGTTGGCACTGGGGCTGCAAATTCTTTCAACTGCCTTTTATTCTGCAAATCTAACGTTGCTAAGTAAGGTAGTAATGTGAAACCATTTTCTTGATCCATCATACGACGTAATGTCTCAAGACTGCCTGATTCAAATTTAATATTCTTTTTAATATCAGACGTTTTCTTACGGTTTTTACAAATTAATAAGCTTTGATCTCTGAAACAGTGGCCTTCAGTTAAAAGCCATAAATCATTTGAATTTAAATCTTGTTGAGTCACTTTTGCTTTCTGAAAAAGAGAATTTTCTTCTGATGTATAAACCATAAATGGCTCGTAAAATAATTGATTCACAACTATTTTTTCATCATCCACAGGGCTTACCAGCAACCCTAAATCTAAAGTGCTATTATGCATTCTTTCGATAACTTGTTCAGTTTGTAATTCCTCGACATGAATGCTTAGATCAGGGAATTGCGTGCTCATTTTTTTAATAAAAAGAGGCAAAAGATAAGGGGCCAGCGTTGGAATAACACCTAAACTGACATGACCCGAAACATCACCCGAACTTTGCTTAACTAGATCACTGAAGTGCTGTGATTCGTTTAATACAATTCGTGCTTGCACAACTAAGGCCTGACCAATCTTTGTGGTCTTGACTGGTTGATGACTGCGATCAAAGATCAGAACACCAATTTCATCTTCAATCTTTTGCACTTGCATCGACAATGTTGGCTGTGTAACAGAGCAGCTTTCAGCGGCTTGACCAAAATTTTTGTATTTATCAACTGCTACGATGTAAGATAACTGTGTTAATGTCATTTTCAATCCTTATTTAAATAAAAGTGGTACTACGATCACCGATGCTTTATTTGTTTTTGGAAATTTCAATTGACCGAAAATTGATTTTATAAATTTCCTAAGATGAATCACTTCACCATTTTCATGATTTAAAGAAATCAGCGTACTCGTCATTTCTTGAATATTTTTGATCTCACCTGATGCGCTAACACTTAATTTTAAACTGGTCACACCATGAATGGGATTTAAACTTTTAAGTATTTCTGCAAAATTTATCAATGCTGGCGTTAATTGCTTTTGCACTTGTGCAGTCGTTAATCCACCAGTGACGTAAGGGCGAGGCTCAACAAACCAACCATGCATAACCAATCGCCCTTTTTGTGGATCGCGGCTGCCCTTAAGTTCAGTCACCCCATGCGGGTACCTAGGATCAAAAACTGTAAGCTGATTAAAGTTAGCAGGAATAATATCAAAAAAACTTTTGTATTCTCTGTTGTTTGCATCTTGAAAATTTGGCCAGTAATCTAAAACATCTGGTTTTAAAATAAATGTTTCGCCGCCAGAAAACTTTTTCGGATCAATAGTTAACGAATAAACATAGGCCCATGGACCATGCGGCACATCTGAATGCATATTCTGATAGCACCCATCGACATAGTAACTTAGCCATGGCGGTGAAATATCATGGCAACCTAAGTTTTCACGACCCCACTGCACAAGCTGGCTGTGAAAATCTTGATATATATTTTTAGTGAAATAATAAAGTGCTGGCGTTCTTAAATGATGATATTGATTTTCGAAAAACCAATAATCCCAAACAAATCTTTTATTATCTGTTGATCTGGCATCTTGAAATTGCTGATCAAATTCAGATCTTAGTTTTTTGGCATCACTAAAAAAGTTTTTATGTACTTGAAAATTCTTCATCACAACTTTCTGACTTTTTGCTCGATGGCTCCGAAAAGATTTTCACTTTTAGCATTCAGCATTTCAATTTTGATTGTATCACCATGCTTCATGAATGGTGTTTTTGGTGCGCCGTCATTAATTTGTTCAAGCATACGTTTTTCAGCTAAACAACTTGAACCCATCGATGTGTCTTCATTAGCCACAGTTCCACTACCAATTAATGTTCCGGCTGCAAGATCTCTGGTTCTAGCAGCATGTGCAATCAGCTGACCAAAATGAAAATGCATTTCTTTTGCGTTTGCTTTACCGAAGAATTCATTATTATAAATCACATGCAGCGGTAAGTGAACACGGCCTTGTTTCCAAGCTTCATCCAGTTCATCAACTGTTAAAGCAAACGGAGACAGTGAACTGTTTGGTTTACTTTGAAAGAATCCAAAACCTTGGGCTAATTCTTCAGGAATAAGCCCACGTAAAGACACATCGTTAATCAGCACAACTAATTTAATATGCCTCAATGCATTTTCAGGACTGATTCCCATTGGCACATGGTCTAAAATCACTCCGACTTCAGCTTCGAAATCAGTTCCATGTGAGAAATCAACTTGTAGAATGTCTTCATATGGATCTAAAAACCTGCCGCATTCACCTTGATACATCAAGGGAACAGTTTGTAGTGTTTCCGGAAGCGCAGCTTTTCGCGCCATACGAACTAATTTAATGTGATGAATAAATGCTGACCCATCTGCAAACAACCACGTGCGTGGCAAAACTGATGCAAAGTCTTTGATGTTATTTAATTTGTAAATTGTAGAAAATGTTTTCTGATTTAATTCTTGATATCTTTTTTGTAGTTTAGGTTCAACATCTGCCCATTTTTCAAGAGCAGTTAATAAATTGGCTGCGATATCGCTGGCTGAACAGTAAGATTGATTATCTTGGCTGACTAAAACCAATTCGCCGTCTTTAGAGATATTATTTTTTTTTGTAGCTAGTTTCATATAAACCTCGACTTACTCTGTTATTAAAATTAAATTATAAAAAATTAGTCAGTGATAATCATGATATTTAGACCAATAGCCCGAGAATTTTTTAAAGACTGTGCTATTCCACCAGAAACATTTTCAAAAAATAAATTTAAACCCAAATGTGAAAATATTTTAAATTCTGCACCGAAGGTAATTGGAACAAGACTGGATTTAATATCCGTTAATCCTGTGCCGCAGCCAAGTCCATTACATTCATCGCCAATTTGTACTGCATAAGCAGGACCGATATAAACACCTGCGTAATCTTCAAATTTAAACATCAAGTTAACTGGCAATTCGGCGTAAGTGATTTTACCTTGAATCTCTAACCCGTTTGATAAATCATTTTTAAAACATCTTTCTGAATAAAATAAACCTGTTCTGATTCCAAAATCTGCATTGGAATCATTACTTAAATTAATAACAACAGACAAACCGCCTTGATAGGCATTGGTTTGTTTATTCGAAATAGCCTGTTCATGATCGACGGAATTAATTTTTGCACCAAACTCTATGGCTGGCATTGAATAGGAAATTTCAGCTTGCGCATAAGATGACATCAAGACCATTACGAATAAAATACCTGCACGCAATACCATTGAAGCCCCTTTTTTATTTATAGAATATACCTTTTTTAAAAGGTGGCTGGCACCTTTAGACGCATGTCGTTTAAAGGTGCCAGCCACTCTGAGACGCAATATGGTGGATTCATGACCGAATTTGCCCTGTATAACTATTTTAGAAGCTCCACTTCGTATCGTGTCCGCATTGCGCTTGAATTAAAGCAGATTAAATACGACTACAAGCCAGTTCATTTGCTGAATAACGGTGGAGAACAGAACAGTTCAATCTACAGATCTTTAAATCCAGCTGGTGGAGTCCCTACTTTAGTGCATTTACATCAAGGACAGCAAAAAATCATCGGTCAATCGCTGGCTATTATTGAATACATTGATGATATCAAGCCTGAACTCAATCCACTTTTTCCAAAAGATCCCTATGCTAAATCATTAGTAAAACAGTTTTGTGAAAATATAAATGCTGATACCCACCCTTATGGCAATCTTAAAACATTACAGTACTTAGAAAAAGAATTTCATATAGATTCAGATCAAAAAACGAAATGGATTCAGCATTGGATTGATTTGGGCCTATCAGCCTGTGAAAAGATGCTGACTGCGCAAAAAGGACAATTTTGTTTTTCAGACACACTAACTGCTGCTGATTTATGTCTTATTCCACAGCTTGTGAGCGCTGAAAGATTTCAAGTCGATATTAAAAAATATCCGCAGCTTTATAAAGTATACAATCACTGTATGACTCTTGACGCATTCAAAACAGCGCATCCATTTAACCAAATCGATACTCCAGAAGATCTTAAGCGGAATAGTTAACAGCTAAAATTTAAAATAAAAACTAAACACGGTCCATAAATAGAAAACTCCATTTATCGAACACAGGTACAAAAACAAAAACCAGCATTGATATATTGGTCCACATGAAAAATGCGAACCATCTTTGTTGCCCGTCTGACAAATACAGTCTAAAAAATTCTTTTAATAAAATAAAAGAAAATGGAAAAACCAATAAAATATACAACCAACTAGTATGTAAGAAAAAAGGTGAAGCAATTGCGACACCAGCATAACAAAAAGTATAAAGACCTATATGAAAAAGTGTTTTCTTAACACCTAAAACAACTGGTAATGTGGGAATATTTCCTAGACGATAGTCTTCGGTGTATTTAATCGCTAGCAGCCAAAAGTGCGGCATTTGCCATAAAAACATTATCAAAAATAAGTAGACTGAATCAGAATTCAAAATATTAGGATTATTAACAGCATAACCGATTGTGATTGGCAGTGCTCCTGGAATAGCCCCTGGGACAGCAGCAAAAGCCCATTTCGGTTTCCAGTATAATGTGTAAGCCCCATTATATAAAAAAACTGAAGCTATTGATAGCCAGCCCGCCACATTTGATAAATCAAAAATCATAGCACAACCTAGAACGATCAATGTTATTGAAATAATTAGGCCTGCCATTGGCTGTAATTTTCCAGTAATTAACGGACGTTTCTGTGTTCGCGGCATAAGGCGATCAATTTTTAATTCTTGAACTTGGTTCAGCGCTAAACTACCTGAACTTAAAAAATAAAGGCCACCAACAAAAGTTAATAAATGAGTCCAAGAAAAAGGGACTTCAACAAAATAGCCAGTCGCATATCCTGCTAAACCGGCTAAAAGCACAAAAATCACGATTCCGAATTTTGTTAACTGACTGTAAGCTTGAAGCACTGCTTACAACACTGGTGTGATGACTTGTCTTGATAAAATATCAGTGATTGATATTCCAAACAAAAGCAATAAAAAGAGAAATCCTAAAGCAAAGACAACTCTATTTTCGATGCCCTCATATTTTAAATGCATGAACCAAGCCATGACTAAAAAAGCCTTAACTGCTGCAATAGAAAATGCGATTAATGGCGCCGCTGGTCC
The DNA here is from genome assembly GCA_043721535.1 of Bdellovibrio sp. Classification (GTDB taxonomy): domain Bacteria; phylum Bdellovibrionota; class Bdellovibrionia; order Bdellovibrionales; family Bdellovibrionaceae; genus Pseudobdellovibrio. The sequence goes on from JAYSQO010000018.1 coordinate 59,487, forward strand.
TAAAAAACCACGAATTGAATGGGCCGTAATTGTTAAAAAAGTGAGGGCAAATAAAGCGCCCGCAACTTTAAGATATGTCGCTAATGGAGTAATATGAGGTTGATGATTGTTAGCCATATAATCCCTTTCACTAGCCCACTAAATAAAGAAGTGGGAATAAGAAAATCCAAATAAGATCGACAATGTGCCAGAAAATTCCAACACCTTCGACTGCTGTATAATAATTCGGGTTAAAATCTCCACGCACAGCACGAATCAAGCACCAAGTAATTAAACCCATACCTAATAAAACGTGAATGCCGTGAAGACCTGACATGCAAAAATAAAAACCAAAATACATACCTAAGTTTGAACTTGTCACTAAAGGCAAGCCTTCAGCTGTTAAATTTGCATTTAGTTTTGCCAAATCTAACAAGTTGCCTGGGTAAATACCTAAATGGAATTTATGTGTGTATTCAAAATATTTGATCACCATGAACGCTGCGCCACAAAGAATTGTGATAGCTAGTGCCCAAACTGCTTTTTTAATTTGATTGATCTGGCAAAAATAAATTCCTAATGCCATCGTCAGTGAAGAAAAAATCAGAACCAGCGTGTTAATGAAACCTAATTTCCAATCAAGAAATCGGGCCCCTTCAGCAAACATCTCTGGATATTTCATATGAAAAATTGCATATCCAACAAATAATCCACCGAACATCAAGATCTCAGTCACCATAAACAGCCAAATTCCCATTTTAGCAGAATCAAACTGATGAAAAGCGTCTTTAAAGTGCTCCTGCACAGGAACACCATTAATCATTTTACTTGTACTCATATGGCCCCTCTGTCACGACTGGGTCGTGAGAAAAATTGTGAGTAATTGGCGGAGACTCGGTCATCCACTCTAATGTTTTAGAACCCCAAGGATTAGCTGGTGCTTTTTCACCGCTGACGAGTGCTTTAATAATAGAAACTAAAGCAATCACAAAACCAATCGCAATCATCCATGAACCCACAGTTGAAATACGATTTAAATTTTCATAAGCAGGAATATAATCGAAATACCGTCTTGGCATTCCCATCGCGCCTAAAATAAACTGAGGAAAAAATGTCACATTGAAACCAACAAAAATAAAAATCCATGACCATCTGGCTAAACATTCGCTGTACATTTTGCCGAACATTTTGGGAAACCAATAATAAATAGCTCCCATTAAGGCCATGAGTGTTCCGCCAACCATCACGTAATGGAAATGCGCCACCACAAAGTAAGTATCGTGAAAATGAACATCAATTGGCAATACAGCTAACATGATTCCAGTGACTCCACCGATCATAAACAAAAATAAAAATCCAAGGGCATAAAGCATCGGTGATCTAAATTCGATAGAGCCTTTGTACATTGTTGCAAGCCAGTTAAACATTTTAATCGCTGTTGGCACACCAACCAGCATTGTTAAAAATGAAAATATTACGCCTGCTAATTCAGACTGACCTGAAACATACAAGTGATGTCCCCAAACGAAGAATGAAACAGCCGCGATACCTAACGATGAATAGGCAATAGCTGTGTAACCAAAAATAGTTTTTTTAGAAAACGTTGTTAATAGTTCTGAAATTATTCCCATCGCTGGCAAAATCATAATGTAAACAGCAGGGTGTGAATAGAACCAGAAAAAATGTTGAAATAAAACAGGATCGCCACCTAGCTTAGGATCGAAAATTCCTACACCAAAGGCACGTTCTGCGATCAACAGCATTAATGTTATAGCTAGTATCGGCGTTGCTAAAACTTGAATGATCGAAGTTGAATAAATAGCCCAAGAAAATAATGGCATCCGGTGAAACGTCATCCCTGGTGCTCTTAATTTGTGGATCGTAACGATAAAGTTTAATCCAGTTAAGACTGAAGCCATACCCATTACAAATACTGCGCCCACCATTAAAGAAACCGCTGCGCCCGTTCTGATTGAATACGGAGTATAAAAAGTCCAGCCTGTATCAATTTTATTTAAAAATAAAGTCGCAATCGCCATCGCCGCACCTATCATAAATAAATACCAGCTGGCTAAATTTAATTTTGGAAAAGCCACATCTTTTGCACCAATTTGTAATGGCAAAAAGAAGTTTCCAAAAATTGACGGAATACCTGGAACAATAACCATGAAAACCATGATCGCCCCGTGATATGTTAAGGCTTGATTGTATGTATCACCGTTTTTGAAAATTTGTCCTGCAGTTGCAACACCTTCTGCAGTCACATTGGCTGCAAAAAGTTCTGCTCTTAAAAGTAAAGCAGCAATACCACCTACTAAAAAGAAAAATAAAACAGTAACAAAATAAAGAATACCAATTCTTTTATGATCCAGTGATGTTAGCCATGACATGAGACCTTTTTCAGAATTTATATAAGAAGTACCGTGTGCTGCGTGACCCATTTTTTACCCCACTTATTTAAGTGATTTAATATATTCGATTAATGCTGTGACTTCGGCCTCTGAAAGTTGTCCCTGAAAAGCAGGCATTGCAGATCTTGGTCCGAAACCTTTAGCTAATTTTGCATTTGAATTTAAAATTGATTCGCGTAAATAGTTTTCATCAAACTGAACAACTTCTCCACCCTCAAGTTCGTGTGAAGCTTGTCCAAAAGCTTTGTACAAACTTGGACCCACTTTAACAGTCTCATTATTCACATTATGACAAGAGGCGCAGGCTCTGGTTTGGAAAATTTTAGCCCCCCGCTGAGCCATTGGAAGTAGTGAAACTTCAGATTCTTCAACAAGCCATTTGTCAAATTCTTCTTGAGTCACAACTTTTAATTTTGTGAGCATGCCTGAATGCTGAGTTCCGCAAAATTCTGTACAAAACACATGGAACTCTCCTAATTTTTGAGAGTTAAACCATAAAGCCGTGTAAGTTCCAGGAATTGCATCCTGCTTAACCCGAAAACTTGGAATGTAAAGCGAATGAATGACATCATCAGCTGTTAAAATAATTTTAACGTCACGGTTAACTGGAACAACAATATTCGGTGATTTCACACCATTTTTATATTCAACCATCCAAGCCCACTGTTTGCCAGTCACATGTATTTCAAGTGCGTTCTTAGGCATCTGGCGCATGTCATGGTAAATGACCCACCCCCAAGCAAAAACAATTAGAAAAATAATAAGTGGAACAACAGACCACAAAACTTCTAACCGAGTATCATGAGTGATATAAGCCGTTTTATCATTGGCTGATTGACGTTTGTATTTAATGGCAAAGTAAACCATGCCTCCAATTAGAATTGCACACGAAATAAAACTGGCAGCAATTAGAAACCCATAAAGATTATCTATGCTCGTCGCTATTTCAGTGGCTTGAGTTGGCATAAACGTTTCTGCGTTCGCCTGACTGATTAATGCTAAAAACCACATAATTACACTTTCTCCCTTCCTGCTTTATACAACACAGGTAATAACCAAAACGCCAAGATCAGAACAGTCAAAAGTCCTCCAAGTTGAACAACTCGAAAAACCTGTAGTCCATACTTAGATTGATGTTCATCATATTTAAAACAATAAAGGATGACAGAGTCGATGATATTACCGACTTTTCCACGAGCCGCTTCATTTAAAGCCAGTTTCACGTCTTTAGGATCAAATTCAATTCCATGCAAATATCTAGAAATCTGTCCTTCCGGAGTTATAATAATCGCAGCCGATGCATGCGACCATTCCTGAGCCGCTTCATTCCAGCGAAATTCAAAACCTAAACTTTCAGTCAATTTTTTAATTGTGCTTTCATCAGCAGTTAAAAAATGAAAACCATTTTCTGTGCCAGGACGTGAATACATTTTCATGTAATTGGCTTTTTTCTTTTGAGCTAAATCAGAATTTTCTTTTGCATCAAAACTAAAGGCGATGACTTCAAAGTTTTCTGACGGATTCCATTCAACTTTTTTTAAAGCTTCAGTAACGCCATTAAAATGAAAATTACATAAACCTGGGCAATTAAAATAAACTGGGCTTAGCAAAATAGGTTTCTTCGATTTAAAAAAAGATCCTAACGTCACTAGCAGTCCAGCTTCGTTTCGTACAGTTAAGTTCAAATCGATTTGCTGACCTAGTTTTTCTTTGATTGCGACACCTTTAAGTTGGTCAGGTGTTGTACTTGAATTTGTTTCTTTATCGACCCCTGTATACGAGGGCAAGCCCTGAGGTTTTAAAACCTGAGCTTCTAACTGAGTAACAAGAATGAATAAAAGAAAAAAATATTTTAGCATTTAAAATTAATCTGCAGTTTGTGCAAATGCCTCAACGTCTTCAGGTTTGTCTTTTGATTTATTTTTCGTGATCGATTCAACAAAATGAACCAAAGCCCATCGTTCTTTTGCGTTAAGCTGCGCTTTAAAAGAAACCATTTGTGTTCCAGCAATACCATTTTGTAAAACTTTGTAATGATCAATTAATGTATTGCCGGCTTTCCAGCCGCCTTCTACTAAGTTGCGCGCATTTGCGATACCGCCAACTAAGTCACCGTTTGCGCCATGACAAAGAGCACAGTTTTGTTTGTAAAGTTTAGCCCCAGCTTTAACGACGTCATCAGAACTGATCCAAGCTTTTTCAACTGAAGTTAAATCAAATTGAATTTCTCCTGGAACTGCTGGGCTAGTTACGTTTTCAGCTAAATCAACACCGCTGTTTATATAGACAATGTAAAAGAAAAAAATAAAAACAAATCCAATTGATGCCAGAAGGGCTAACAATCCACCTTTGTTATGAAAATCTTTTTGTAGAGTAGGTTTTTCAGACATGTGAGATCTCCTTAATCAATGAAATATCATATTGAAATATCACGTATTTATAACGTAATTCAAAGTGTTGAGCAATTTAAAGATGATGAGCAATAGATGTTTTAGAAATTGACTGATGCATGCCAATTAGGCACTAAATTTTGAACTATTTTTTTAATTTAGGAGACTGTAATAGTTGATCTTTACTGCCTAAATCCTGCACTTCAACAGTGTTAGAAGCAGTCTGCGTTTTTTGAGATCCTTTTGCAGCACGATCAGATGTTTGATCTGTATTTTTTTTGTACTGGTTTTTAATTTTTGACTTCAATTTATTCAGCTGATTTTCTAGCGTTTGTGGTTTTTCTTCCACACTGACATCGCCACTATGATTCTTTTTTTGAGCGTCAGTATCAACTTCATCTGTTGAGGAACGAATGTATTTTCGTTTTTGTTGCAACCCACGTTCAGGGTAGCGGGATAAGTAATTGCTATTCTTCTGATTGTATTCTTGTTGGTATTTTTTAACATTTTTTTCTGTGGCGTTGATTTCTAAAGCCTCTGCCGTGGTCATTTTTTCTTTATTTTCAACTGCACTTTTTAAATTCACTAATTTAATTTCTTCATTAATTAATTTTTGTTTATATAAACTCAGATCATTCTGCGCCTGAGACCAATCCTCGTTTTGCGAACCTGAATAATTTTGTTCTTTAGCTAATTCTTCGGGTGTTTTTTCTGATTTTTTTTCGACATCACTGTTGGCAAAGCAGGCAGTAGCCATTAAAAAAATAACTAAAGCTTGATACACGTTACGCAAGAACATTCTGGCTCCAAACCATTTCGGCATCAATAAACTGTATTCGTTTCGCAATTACGTATGCTTGAACGGGATTTATTTGTTTTATTTCTAGACTGCCATAATTAATTTGATTGGTGATTTCTTCTGAATTCCAACCAAACTTTGCATCTGATAAGGCCTCTTTAAGAACGTAAATCGATTCTTTGCTGTCTAATCCAGTGATTTTTAAATCATAAGTTAAACCTGAAATTTCAGTTTCTTGATTTCCGAAAGTTTCAATTTCACGGGCAATTGTATCAAACGGGTTTGTATCAGGAATCGTTTCGAAAGCCTGAAAAGGTTGTTCATTGTTTTCATCTGCGATTAAGTTTTCTTCTGGCTGATCATTTCCATTTGCTGAATTCTCATTTACGAATTCAATGGGCGCGATTTCGCCGTATTCAGGAACTCCGTCAAAATTAACGAAGTAAACGCTCTGACATTTTCGACAAGTATATAAAGCCCCAAACTGTTTTTCACTTAAAGGAACATCTTTATGACAGCTTGGACATTGCATGTGCTTACTCCATTATTTTTTTAATTTTCTGCGGTCTGAACGGTTCATCGGACGATCGTCTTGTCTAGATGGCGGCCCTGAAACGATTCGTCTTTTTTGGGGACCATCTGAAGCTTGATTTAGAGATCCGCCTTGCATCGGCAATGAAATTTCTGGTGTTGAATAATCTAATTCGTCCATTTCAACTTGATCGGGTCGCATTTTGTCTAAAGCTTGCTCGATACCGTCAGCGACTAATTGAACGCGCATCATTTTTTCAATCGTTTCAGTTCTGATCACTAAATTAAGTTCTTCAAACGCTTTGAACGCTTCTTTTTTATATTCAATCAATGGATCTTTTTGTCCGTAAGCACGTAGATTAATACCTTCTTTAACTTTATCAATCGTGTAAAGATGCTCTTTCCATCTTTGATCAATTGCGGTCAGCATAATCATTTTTGAAATCTGTTCAAAAAATTGTCCCATTGATTTTTTCTGAACTTCATAGATCTTTTTCACCCGAGAACTGATTTCGGCTTCGGCTAATTCAGCTTTAGGAAAAGATCTGGCTTCAATTTTAAATCCAAATTGTTGCATCAACGCATTATTTAGACCTTCAGTGTTCCAATCAGCAGGCTTAGATCCCGCTGGTAAAAATCGATCTAGGATTGATGAAACTACGTCACCTAACATATCTAAAATCGATCGTTCTAAATCTTTACCTTCAAGAATTTGCCTGCGTAATTTATAAATCGCATTTCTTTGTTGGTTCATCACATCATCATAATCTAATAAATGCTTACGAATATCAAAGTTATGTCCTTCGACTTTTCTTTGCGCGCCTTCGATCGCGTTCGTGACCATTTTATGTGTGATCGGTTCATCTTCAGGAATATTTAACATTGTCATAATTTTTTGAATACGCTCGCCGTTAAAAATACGCATCAAGTTATCTTCTAAAGAAAGATAGAACATTGATGCTCCAGGATCACCTTGACGGCCAGCACGGCCACGCAATTGATTATCAATACGGCGTGATTCATGTCGTTCTGTGCCGACGATATATAACCCACCTGCAGCGATAACTTCTTGTTTTTCGCTGTCACATTGTTTTTTAAATTTGGCTAAAGCCTCTATGTATTCTGGAGTTTCTTCATCATCTACAGTTTTTTTAGCTAAGATTTCTGGGTTGCCACCTAACATGATATCAGTTCCACGACCAGCCATGTTTGTAGCAATCGTGATTGAACCTTTACGACCCGCTAGAGCAATAATTTCTGCTTCACGTTCGTGATGTTTCGCATTTAAAACATCATGTTTGATGCCTTCATTTTTTAGGAATCGTGAAATGGCCTCTGACTTTTCAATTGAAGCTGTTCCGACTAAAACAGGTTGACCATTCGCATGGCGTTCTCTGACGTCAGATACAATCGCACTGTATTTTGCATTTTCAGTTTTAAAAACAATATCTTCGATATCCATCCTTTTGATCGGACGATTCGTTGGGATCACATTCACTGATAAATTATAAATTTTTCTGAATTCGACGGCTTCGGTATCCGCAGTTCCTGTCATTCCTGAAAGCTTGTCATACATTCTAAAATAATTTTGAAACGTAATTGTCGCTAGTGTTTGATTTTCATTTTTAACATCAACTTTTTCTTTGGCTTCGATAGCTTGATGTAGGCCATCACTCCAGCGACGACCTGGCATTAGACGCCCTGTGAATTCATCAACGATCACGATTTCGCCGTCTTTGATCATGTATTCAACATCTAAACGGTAAAGATGATGAGCCCGCAAAGCTTGATTCACATGATGAAGAATTTCAATGTTTGCTGGATCATATAAGTTATCTAATTTTAATAATTTTTCAACTTCGGTGTTTCCGTCTTCAGTCAAAGTCGCGGATTTAGATTTTTCTTCCATCGTAAAATGAATATCTTTTTTCAAAAACGGAATAATCTTATCTATTGCATAATATTTATCTGTAGAAGCTTCTGCCGGACCAGAAATAATCAACGGAGTTCGTGCTTCATCGATTAAAATAGAATCGCATTCATCAACGATGGCAAAGTGCGGAGCCCGCTGGACGTATTCCGACAAATCAAATTTCATATTATCGCGAAGATAATCAAAACCTAATTCATTATTTGTCGCATAAGTAATATCAGAATTGTAGGCCGCACGTCTTTCATCATCAGTTAAGCCGTGTCTAATCACACCCGTCGTTAAGCCCAGCCAGTTGTACAAACGACTCATCCATTCGCAGTCACGTGCTGCTAAGTAATCATTCACAGTGACAACATGGGCACCTTTACCAGTGAGAGCATTTAAATAAACAGGTAATGTGGCAACAAGTGTTTTACCTTCGCCAGTGCGCATTTCAGCAATAGAGCCATTGTTCAGGACTATTCCGCCGATCAACTGCACATCATAATGTCGCATACCTAAAACACGTTTTGAGGCCTCACGGCAAACAGCAAACGCTTCATGAAGAATATCACCAACAGTTTCGCCGTTCTGTAATCTTTTTTTAAATTCAGTAGTTTTGTTTTTAAGTTCGTCATCAGATAATCTTTGAATTGAATTTTCAAGATCATTAATTTTATTAACAAGAGGTTGAAGTTTCTTCATCTCGCGGTCGTGATGGGTGCCGAATAGTTTTGTAAAAATTTTTTGTACCATAGACCAATAATACTAGATCCTCTGTGCGCCAACGGCAAGTAGTGGCACAGAGCTAGGCTTGATTGATATTATGCGCTACCTTTTCTTCATTTGTTTAACTTGGTTAACGACAACAGGGCTAATAAACCTGAATACAGCGTCATAGTCTTCATTCGAAGAAAATTGTGCAGATATTTGCGCCACAGAGCCTAGCATTGATACCTTCATAAGCAATACAACATCGTTTAATGATTGGCTCAAAACAGCTTTTTGTAAAAACTGCGCTAAATGTATAAACTTTTCGTCTTGTCCCGAAAGCACGATCTCTGATCCAGTCCCCAAAAAAGTTGCAATTTCAAGATTAGAGTCCGTCAAAAGCTGAACTGTTGATTCTGTCGCGTCAATCACAAGACCTAGTTTAACACCTTCTGAAGTCGTCAAATCACCAGAAACTGTCATAAATGCTTTATCAATCTGTGCCATCCGTTGAGCGCTTGATTTAAAGTAACCCACTAATATTTTTTCAGCAGTGACAGTGTTTGTTGTCCAAACCTGACCTTCTTCTGATACCTGAACTAAAATAGATTTTTTGTCTTCGCTTAACTGAATTGGTAAAATTTCATTCAAACGATTCAAAGCAAACTGAGTTGCTTTTTCTGGCTCTGATCGAACTTGTAGATTTGAAATATTTAAAACAAGTATCGATTTAGAACTATCTAGCAATAATGCCTTTAGCTTTACTTCTTCTTTTCTTTTTCCTGCTGACTCTAAAAAATTATTTTGTGGCTTTTCAGGTTCAACATCTGATACCAAAACCAGGTTGCCATTTTTTTGTGCAATTATTTGACCTAGAACATCAGGTCCGTTTGCGTTTGAAGTTTTTGCCGATAAAATTAATAAAAGTGTGATTAAGTGTTTCATACTTTGATAACACTACAAGAAACAAGCCAACATTTTTGGGATCAAAACATCACCAAATGATTAGACTATTTGGCAACAAGACTGGTTACATCACTGGCAACATGAACCTGTCTAAAGCCTTCGTAAATAGTGATCGCTACAGCTGTAGCTAAATTTAAACTGCGAACTGGACCAGTCTGAGGAATCATAAATGTTTTGTCTAAATTTTGTAATATCAAATCAGGATCTAAGCCCTTTGTTTCTTTACCAAAAACCAGCCAATCCCCTTTTTGAAATTTCGCGTCGAAAATTGTTTGTTCGACTTTATTTTCAATAAAAAAAATTCTGTCTTTGTTTTCAACTGAACTATACCAAGCTTCAAAACTATCGTGCATTTTCCATTTTAAGTGAGGCCAATAATCTAAGCCCGCACGTTTAACTTGTGAATCTGTGATTTCAAAACTCATGGGTTTAATAAGATGTAATTCGCAGCGTGTTCCAACGCAAGTGCGACCAATGTTACCTGTATTTTGAGGAATTTCAGGCTCAACAATAACTATATTAAATAAAGTTTCTTTTTCCATTAGATCAAATGGTTATAGACGTCTTTACCTAAAGAACTCAATGCCAATCGTCGACCTTTATCGACAATCAATTCTAACTTCATCAATTCACGATATAAAGTCAGGTCATTTATCGGCACTATGTCGCGCCCTTTTACGGCACCCAATTTCATGACATACATTTTTTGTTTGTCGCTTAATTGCAATGGTAATGGTGGATTTTCAGTCAAAGATTTTTTCCAGTCCGCATCAGTAATTAATTCAGCCTTAGAATTAAGCTTTTTAGGATTAAAGAAATAGACCTGAGCTAATTCAGATTCACCAGAAGTTTTTTTAGCCATCACCGTAGAACGGCTGTGCAGGCCCTTTTGTGGGTCATTAGGTCTGACACCATAAAAAGTATCTAATAAGGCTAATAAAGTTTGATCCACGTGAAGTTCGATCAACTGGCCAGCAATTTTTTGCTGAGGCTGATCGACAAGCACAGGAAAACCAATTGGTAATCTGTATATAGTGGCATTTATAGATGCTGGTTCGTATGACACAACAAAAGGCATTAACTTTTCAAAGTGAATCATGCCTTCGGTCCATGAACCGATCATAAAAAAACGCATTGTCGTCATAAATCCCCCTCTGATCTTTTGACGGCCATTGTTCCTAGAAGTTTGTGTGTTTTATCAGACAGTCCTGCATAAGCAAAGTTTTAATTTTGCGTTAAGCTGACAAAATTTGACCCTGGGCGATTTTCAGATAAAATAATTTCGTAGTAGTAGATTTTTTTATACATTCGTCTTGACCATAATCATTAAGCCACATTTTAGGCATATGAAAATCAAGACTTTATATCTCAATTTTAAGGAGCTCACATGGCTGGTAAAGTTAAAAATTTTAATCACAATCTTTGGTATTCCGAAAACGAAGGTATTATCACAATCGGTATTAACGAAGAAGGTCTTGAAGACATCACTGAAATTAATTCGATTGATTTACCACCAGAACAAGAAAAAGTTGATGCAGACACAGCTTTCGGGAGTGTTGAAACTGATGATGGCACTGTTGAAATTTTATCGCCCGTTGAAGGCACAATCATTGAAATCAACACACAAGTCATCGATGATCCAGCTATTCTTATGGAGGATCCCTACGAAGAAGGCTGGCTTGTTCGCATCGAAGCCACTGCAGAAATAGAAGATGATGAAGAAGACATCGACGAAGATGACGAGGACGATGAAGACGACGATCTTGAAGATGACGAAGATGAATCCAGCTCCGACGAAGACTAATCAAAAAACACTTTTTTACTTTTTAACATGCTCCCTGATCTGGGGGCTAACTTGGATCGCGATCAAATACCAAATCCCTTACACTGATGGCAGTGTTGCAGTATTTTATCGTTTTGTCTTTTCAAGTTTTATTATGTTGGTTGTTTGTTTAGCAACGAAAACTCATTTAAAATACACAGCGTCCACACATGTACGTTTTCTTTTGCAAGGTCTGTTCATGTTCAGTTGTAATTTTTTACTGACCTACTGGGCCTCATCGATGGCATCATCAGCATTGATTGCACTGACTTACACGACTTTGATTTTCTTTAATATGTTTGGAGCCTTTTTATTTTTTAATACTCCATTTGAAAAAAAAGTTGTTGTTGGCGCGCTTGTTAGTTTTTTAGGAATGGGTTTGATCGCCTTTAATGAATATAATCAACGGGGATTACATCCGCTGTCACTGATTGGAATTTTCATCAGCCTATTTGGAGTTGTGTCCGCTTCATCAGGAAATCTGTTATCAGCATCAATTCGCAAACAGCAAATCCCAATTCTAGCCAGTAATTGTTGGAGCATGTTTTACGGCGCACTGGTTACAGGATTATTTTGCTTAGTCAGTCAGAAATCGTTTGCTGTTAATGTCACTCAAGAATTTATTTTATCTTTTGTTTATCTGAGTGTTCTGGGAACGGTTGTTTCATTTTGGTCATACATTAAATTAATTGAAAGTATAGGGCCGACGAAAGCGGCTTTTACTAGTGTGGTTTCGCCGATTATTGCCTTAGTTGTTTCAACTTTTTTTGAAAACTTTCATTGGACTATGTTCCTATTTGTAGGATCTGCTTTATGCATTATCGGAAATATTATGGCTCTTGTCCCGCTTCAACCGTTAAAGAATTCTTTTTCTGCTTTGTCAAAAAAGAACTGATCGAAAATGCTAAGTGTGAAACGATAGGCCCTAAGAATAATCCTGAAAATCCAAACATGATCATCGCGCCAATCAACGACAATAATGAAATCAACGGATGGACTGAATCTTCTTGTGAACTAAAAATATAAGTCTTAATGGCGTTATCAACGATTGATGCAACAAAAGCAGCAATTGACAAAATCACTCCAGAAAAAATATTACCCTGCGTAAAACTATAGATGGCCAATGCAATCGATAATGGGCCTGAACCGATAACAGGTATAAACGACATGAAAAACATAAGCATAAATAAAATCAGAAAATCATTATATCCAGCTATCACTGCCGCTATGGAAACTATTAAGGCCTGAACTGCTGCGACAAGCACAGTCGATACGACGACAATCGAACACGTTTTTTGTAAGAAGTCTGAAATATTAATGATCGATTGTTCGGGCAAAAACTTAATATCAATAAACCACTGTCTTAATTGTATTCGGTAATATAGGAAATAATACAAACACAAAATAAAGACAATAAATTGTAAACTAAAACTAGGAATTTCTGCTGCCACTTTTGTAATTAAAGCTAAAACCCAATTAGTGATCTTCGGCAAGATCGCTTTAAAATCTATTTGCTCTAAAATATTAATATGAAACTGCAGTGATATTTCATTGATAAAATCTAATCCTGAATTTACTGCTGTTTCGACTTTTTTATAAACATCTAGCTGATCTATACCTTTTTCATTCAGTTGATTGATCTTAATCAACCCTTTAATAACAATTATTGTTAATGGCAAAATAAAAACAGCCATCAATGCAGTGACCACAGTGACCACTAACCATCTTTCATCTTTAAAGTGTTTTTTATAGCGCTTCATAGTTGGCGTAAGTGCCATAGCAAATAGACCAGCAAATAATATGGATTGTTTAAATGGCCAAAACATTAAAATAAATAAACCGTAAACAACTAACAAGACTAAATTTTTCATGTACTTTTCATTAAATGGCATAGCCTATGTCCTTTTGCAATTTTTTACGAAATCAACTTTTTTAGTTTGATCTAATTTAAAGCTAACATCAACATGATATAACGGAGACCACTATGAAACCACTAGAACTTTACTGCATGGCAAAACAAGATCGCAGCGACCGTGTTCGCTGGCTGCTAGAAGAACTTGAACTTCCTTACAATGACCATTTTTTAAAGAAAAAAAATGGTGACTTAAATGCTGAAAGTTATAGAAGACTAAATCCTATGGGCCGAACGCCTACACTTATTGACGATACAACTGTGATCTATGAATCTGGTGCAGTCTGTTTATATCTAGCCGACAAATACGGCTCTAATAAACTAGCGCCAGCAATTAATTCACCTGACCGTGCAGATTATTTAAAATGGATGGTGTGGTCAGTGGCCAGCCTTGAATGTGTGATCGCTAGAATGTTCACCCATATGAATACTGAACCTGAAAAAATAACAACGTTGGCTTTCGTTAAAGAACAATGTGAAGTTTTTAAATTAGTATTAAATCCAATACTTGAAAAACAAGACTACATTTTAAAATCAGGATTTTCTGCAGCAGACATAATGTTAGCTACAATTATTCCTGGTGCGTGGGATGACCTAGTTGAGCCAAACCCAGCCATTAAATCTTACATGCAACGCCTTATGAAAAAACCCGCAGCAATTAAAGCTGATGTTTTCGGTGCACCTGAGAATCATTAGTTGTAACTAAAAAATAAAGTTTTGTACCCATCTGATTTGGGTTTCTTGATTTTGGTTTTGCCAATCGATTTGCAAGTCAGAATTTCTGATGATTTGATAATTTAATTTTACAACTGTTCTTAAAAATGATTTTTCATCTACGCGTCCGAAATAACCACTTGTCAGTGATAGGCCCACTGACTTAACTGGACGGTATATTAATAATAATTCCGGGCCTAAATAAACTTGATGAAATTTTTCATCTGTATCTGTTAAATAGCCCCGCGTGGAATAGCCACCAGATATAAATGAAGATAATCTGAGGTTGTGGGCTAAGTCATAACTCATACCCCCGCCTGTATCAATCGCTGGTCTGTACGGGTCTTGTAAATGGGCATGAATTTTCCAAGAAATATTTTGTTCTAATTCATTCGCAGGATTTGTGTTCATCAGTCTGACAAAAGTAAAATCATGTAAAGATGTTTTTTTACGATCTTCATCGTATCTAAAATCAAATCCCGCAATTTCAACATGACTTAGTTTCACAGTTCCTGCATCGACTTGTTCTAAATCGTGAAAAGCATGTCTAAATTTAAATGAATAAAAATTAGTTTCTGATTTTTGATTGTATCCACCGCCAACGTACACAGCAGACGAATCATGGCTTTGATCCGGAGCAAATGGTTGTTCTGTTTGCTTTTGCTGTGTCACAGAGCCTAAGACGGCCCTGTTAACTGATAAATCATATTTTTCGTTTTCATAACTTTTACCGTCTTTAAAACTTTGAATAGCGTAGTACTTCATAGCAGTTTCATAAACTTCAGCTTTTTGTTTTGGACTAAAAGTGCTTTTTTCCAGATCAATATTTTTTTCAATCACGTCTTTGACTGCTGTTTTTTGTTCAGTATTTAAATCAACGTAAGATTCTAAATAATCTGTCTTAACTGATTTGGTAAATTTTTTTGTGACGACTAAATTATTTTCAGCGACGACTTTTTTAACAGTATCAATCGGGATCACAAAATATTTAAACTGATTTGCTAAATTTAATTCTGGTCTAACCACTTCGATAGATCTTAATAGCCTATATGAACAATTATCATCAAAAAAGAAGTACGGTGCTGTTGAATTTTCGAATTCTAATAAGTGATCCACCAACTCATCAGTTTCATCAGGTGTTAAATTTAATTGATATTCCCAAATATCACGGCCTTCTAAATTAATATATTCACGCTGTTTCTGATGATATGGCAGCATCGTGAAACGACCACCATAAAACCCGAATAAACCTTTCATCGCGTAAAGCATATCGGTTTCATCCGCATCTGCAGCGTAGTTAACACCATAATCAATCAGATCTTTATTTTTTGCATTTTGTGGATTCAATACTTTTAAAAAGGTATGACCAAAACTAGAGGCTGGATTTCCTAAATCAGCAGACGCGAAAATAAGACTGATTGCCTGGGCGTTCAGTTCTTTTTTCCATTTCGTTCGCTCTTTACAATCGACTAAGTCTTTAGCATCAACTGCTAAAACTTTTTTCAGCCACCGTGTTCTGGCTAAAAATTGACACTGCGGATGACGTTTAAATTTTTCTGTGTAGTCTTTTGACTCTGAAAATAGAACTTCGATCGATTTCAGCAATTCCTCTTTCGGTGACCAATACCCTGTGGCATCTAGAAACAAAGGTCCACGAAATGCAGATTCATAACCAAATAAAGTTTTTGTGTATTGGCTGAGCTTTAGCCATTTAGTCGTCGTCCAAAGCTTTTCAGTTTGGGCTTTGTCGATATATTTTTTTGTTCGATCGACGCTGAATTGATTTTGAGGGTATTCAATTATAACTGGCGCTGTTGATGAAACAAGTGCTGTGCCAGAAACAGAAACGCCCCACAAAAGTGAGGCGTTCAAGATAATAATTAAAACTATTAATCTAAAATTAAGAACCGTGGCAAACATCAGCTACTGATGATGCTTTTAAGTTGTTAACGAAGTCAACTGAACTTGTTTTAGCAGAAGGCACAATTGTTTTAAATGCTGTTTGAGCAGCAGTGTTAAAAGAATTGATTTGCGCAGACGTTGAACAACCAGCTAATGCAGCTAAAGTTGATACTTTTTCGCCATGACCTTGAGCCATTTCACGTTGTAATTCTTGTTGATTTACTTCTACGAAATACTGGATTTGTTTTTCGTTCATAACTAAACCGCTTGCAGAACAGTTAGATGTTCCAAAAGTAATACCGAATGTTTGCGAACCGAAAGTACCATTAGTTGTAGCAGCTAATACTTGCATAACTTTTGTGTTTTCTTTGATGATCATAGAACCAAGACCGCATCCTGAATCAGAAGCAAAAGCCGCAGAACCTAAGAATAAAGAAAATAAGATTGTTTTTAACATGTTGAACTCCTTGTAGTGTTTGTTGTCCTACAATGATCTACCGTTTGGATCGTCTAAACAAGCAGATCGATTTTTAAAGGGTTACTACTTATGACTAAAGTCGGGCTTTGAACAAATTATAAGCTTCTGGAAGCGACTGATTCGTCAATTGTTCGCAAATAAATTTTTTATTTTTATCAAAGGTAGGGGATTGTTTCTGTTCAGGATAAATAATTTGAACTAAGCGCTCTAAAAACGAACCTGTTTGATTTTTGCAATCTACTGAAATTTCATAACTGAATTTAAAGAGAAAACCCCTAAGGATCTCCTCTTTATTTTTAGTATAGACTAAATTTCACTTATTTTTTTTAGATTTTGGAGCTTCCTCAGTCACTTCTTCTTTTTCTAAAGCAAAATGATAAGTATTTGGTTGATATTCATAAGCCGCACCAGAAATGAGATCTGTCGTACTTAAATCCCAGAAAACATTGATTAATGTCACTGGATCATAGCTTTTTTGTAAGGCTTTGATTTGAGAATTGTAACCTGATTTTTTAACAGTCATTGAAGTATAGGCATTCTTTTTAAGACTCACTGATAATGGAGTTTTACCCATGTTATTGCCGTCAACTAAAACATCAGCATTGCTAGGATCGCTTGTTACAGTCACAACCTGTGTTGTTCCTTTAAAAATTGTTGAGCAACCAGTAACTAATACAAGTGCTGCAGTAACTAAAAGAGCCGTGATCATTTTTTTCATATTTTATCCTTTTTGATATGATTTTAAATAAATGTAATTATGATGATTGAATATGCGGCTAGACTTTGTCAAAATATATTTCTTATTGCTTATTGCTGTTTTTCTCAGCTTTAAAGCCTCTGCCCAAAGTGGAGATCAGCTTCATATTGCATTAGCAATAACAAGCTCTAGCTACTCTGAAATAGAATCCTCTTTCGGACATTCATTTCTAGTCATTTATGATACCGAATACCCCAATTTAGATAACTATGCTGTCAGCATTTTAGCCGAAACACGGGGCCAAAAAAAAGACCTGAGTTATCTTTACATGGGCTTAACTGGCGGCTTTCAAAATAAAATGATCATTGAACCTTTTTCAGAAAAATATCATCAGTATTCATTGGTTGAAAAAAGAGATATTTATTTTTATGAGCTCCAATTAAATGAAGAGCAAATTCAACATCTATTATCTGCGGTTAAAAAAAATCAGTTTGATGCTGGCACTTACTATTTTATTAATCAGAACTGTGTGACAGGGCTAACCAATCTGATTAAATCAAGCGGATTCAAATTTAAAAAAAATAGTGGTCTAATACATACTCCAAATAAAATATTCAGCCTCATTGACGATAAAAGTATTTCGAAAAAATACAGCCTTCAAAGCCCGATCAAAATAACCACAGACAGCGCAACTTACGAGGTTTTAGATTTTTACGGGGGCAATCGTAGTCATGATCATCTTAATCAAATAAATTCATTAAGAATGCAGTCTGTTCAACTTGATTATAAAAATTTAGATAAAGATTCATCTCAATTCTATCCATCAGATCAAAAAATATCATTTTTTTACAGTGCAAATCAGCGAAAGCTACGACTATCACTTGTTGAAAAAGGCTATCTTGATGAAAGTTTTAATTCATTTTCGATTAATGAATTAAAAATAATGAATCTAACAATTGTAGAAAAAGAAGATATTTATAATCTTAGGGAATTGAAAATTATAGAATTCCAAAAAAAGCAACGAAGTGATTTTAAAAATAAATTTCCGTTCAATTGGGGGTTTAACTTTAACTACTCAAAGTCCCAAAAGAATATTCAATTCAACAGTCTTGTTAGCTTAGGTTCAACATTTGAACTGTATGATAGATATCTTCCATTTTTTTATGAACTTGAATATAATTTAACGAATCAACACGACAATCATTTAAAGCTAAAATTAATAACGTACCTTTATCATAACAAAAACTGGGCTCATTCAGTTCAATACATATCAGAAACAACATACCCGTTTGATGATAA
>JAYSQO010000019.1:0-5583 GCA_043721535.1 Bdellovibrio sp.
GAAACCAATCCATGAAATATAATGTATAAGTTTTGATACCTTCCATTTGCAGTTTTCACCGCAGGTCTTTGAATCCCTTTGGCAGCTGGCTGGCTTTAAAGCCCCTATAGCTTTGCGTCCCACAGTTTCCCGTGGTTTGCCTTTAGCAAAAGAAGGATACGGTCAAACCGTATTCTTTCTAAACCGCTAGTGACCTCCTATGAGTTATAAGATTGTCATTAAACGACGTAACATATATTACGGGGTAAGATATTTTATCTAGAGCTACTTCACTTGGGTGTTTTATCGTTATGATTGAAAATTCTTCTCATACGTCCCTCCATTACTGCTAACAACTGCCCTAGTTGACCTAATATTAACCAGGCTTACGTTAGCTTCATCCGATAAAATAAGAATACATCATCCATAGTTTGAATTTCCATTTTTTTTTTACTATTCTCAAAAAAATATAAAAACTGTTTTTCTATGAGATTTATGATACAAAATGTGTCGTATTTCGACATGTTTGAGAACATTTAGATATTTTAATAAAAGAAAGAAAATAGCTTATGGTCGCTTTTAATGCGGTTACTAAACAACAAGGTTCTAAAATATTGTATTCAAATGGATCATTTCAGATTAACCCTGGTGAAAAAATTGGTCTTGTAGGACCCAATGGTGCAGGTAAGACAACAGTTTTCCGCCTGATCATGAATGAAGAATCTCCGGACCAAGGTACAATTAGCAAACCTGATAAAATTCGTATTGGTTACTTTTCACAAAATATTGAAAATATGAAAGGCCGTTCAGTTATTGAAGAAGTTTTATCTTCTGGGGGATTAGATTTAATTAAAGATCAAATTCAAAAATATGAGGCCAAACTTTGTGATCCAGATTTAACAGAAGATGTAATGACATCAGTTTTAGAAAAATACGGCGAACTGCAATCACAATTTGAAGCTGTCGGCGGCTATGATCTTGAATCCCGTGCGTCTGAGATTCTGGGTGGTCTTGGTTTTTCAAATGAAGATATGAAATTAGATGTTGGTCAGTATTCTGGCGGTTGGAAAATGCGGGTGACTTTGGCTAAGATATTATTACTTGTGCCAGATGTTTTATTAATGGATGAGCCTACAAATCACCTTGATGTAGAATCTATTGTTTGGCTTGAAAAATGGTTACAACAGTTTAAAGGCTCAGTTTTAATGACGTCCCATGATCGTGACTTCTTGAATCGACTTATTACAAAAACAATTGAAATCGCCAATCGTTCAATTACGACTTACGGCGGAAATTATGATTTCTATGAAAAAGAACGTGAACTTCGTAAAGACCAACTCATTGCTGCAGCTAAGCGCCAAGACGACATGTTGGCTAAAGAAGAAGAATTTATTGCCCGATTTGCGGCACGGGCGTCGCACGCAGCGCAAGTGCAATCACGCGTAAAAAAATTAGAAAAAATTGATCGTATTGAAATCCCAGTTGAAGACCGGGTCATGGAATTTGTATGGCCTGAACCGCCACGGGGCGGCGACGAAGTTGTTAAAATTCAAACTTTAGGAAAAACCTACTCACTGCAAGATGGTCGGCAAAAAAAAGTTTTCGCCGGAGCCACAGCTTTAGTGAAAAGACTTGATCGCGTTGCCGTTGTTGGTGTGAACGGAGCAGGTAAATCAACGTTACTTAAAATTATTACTAAACAAACAGATGCCACTGAAGGCTCATGCAGTATTGGCCCTAGTATTCAACTAGGGTATTTCTCACAAAATTCATTAGATCTTTTAAATCCGCGAAACACAATTTTGCAAGAAGTTGAATCTCGTGTCCCAAATGCAAGTTTAGGATCGATTAAAAGTTTATTAGGAGCTTTTTTATTTTCTGGCGAAGAAGTTGAAAAGAAAATTTCTATTTTATCAGGTGGGGAAAAATCTCGTGTGATTTTAGCCTGTATTTTATCACAACCTGTGAATTTATTAGTCCTTGATGAGCCCACGAATCACTTAGATATTAAATCCCGCGAAGTTCTTTTGAAAGCAATTAAAGATTTCCCTGGGACTGTGATGATGGTTTCCCATGATCGTTACTTCTTACGTGAAATAACAACACGTGTTTTTGAAATCGATAAAAACCATCTTCAAACATATGACATGAACTATCACGAATATTTAGAAAAAGTTCAAAAAGTATAATTCTTAAATGAATGTACTTTTTCAGCTAATTCGTGAAAGCATTTGGATTCGACAGAATCTGTGTAGCTTTCCACGATGGGTATGCCGGCTTCAGAACCCAATGATACATTCGGGTTAAACGGGATCTCTACAAGTTTTTTAATTTTCTTTTGATCTAAATAAGAATCTATTTCGCCTTTAGGAAATAACTGTATTTTTTCGCTATTAGTAGGGTTTAGCATATAAGACATGTTTTCAACCACACCAGCAATTTTAATTTGCGTGCGTTCAAACATATCAATCGCTTTTTTAGCATCGATTAAAGAAATATTCTGCGGAGTTGTTACAATCACTGCTGCGTGCACAGGAACTTTTTGTGCAATAGATAATTGAATATCACCAGTACCAGGCGGAAGATCAATCACTAAATAATCTAAGTCACCCCACTGCACATCACGAAAAAATTGATCCATCGCTTTAAAAAGCATAGGTCCACGCCAAACAACGGCGGCAGATTCTTCGACTAAAAAACCAATGCTCATAATTTTTAAACCATAACGTTCGATGGGTAAAATTTGTTGTTTGTCATTGATCTGTGGCTTTTGATTTATGGCGCCGACCATTCTAGGAATCGAAGGACCATAAATATCTGCATCTAATAAACCGACTTTTCCGTATTGGCGTAGTGCTAAAGCTAAATTTGTTGAGACCGTGCTTTTGCCTACTCCGCCCTTACCTGAGGCCACAACAATGATTTTTTTAACCCCTGGAATCGCGTTTTGTTGATCAAATGGATTATTTTGAGACATAATTTTGATACTCCTCTTTACAAGTTCGACAGTTAAATTGATAATAGTAAAGACATGAATAGCCAAATACTTTTGTACGTAAATCTAGGGTTGGGTCTTCTATTGGTGGTATATTTTGTATACCCACGTCAAAAAGTGCGTCCCACTAAGCTGAATTTAAAAGCAAATTCGAATTTAGTTGATTTAAAGCAAGAAATTGAATCCAGAAACTATATGATGAAGCAAATTACTCAGTCAGAAAATAAAATGTGGCTGGAGCCTGAAAGTGAACCGACTGTTCGTCAAAAAACACGACAACTGAGTATACAATTTATGTATAACGGTCATGATTGGGAAGCGCATGATGTTTTGGGCTTACCACAAGGGGCGACTTTACCGATGGCCACGGAGGCCTATCAAAAACTGCTTCAAAGTTCGGATTCAAATTCGTTTCCATTTTATGAAGCAGCTTACAATGCAATTTTAGATAAGAACAAAAAACATTATCTTTAGAGAAAGTTGAATTTTAGTAACTACTTAGATTCAACAACTTCAGTTAAAATGATGTGTGTTGATTCTCTTAAAGATCTTTCTACTAAGTTTAAAATACTTTTCTTTTCGTTGTAGTCTGTTTTTTCATGTTCAAGAACACCAGACTTAAAGCCAATCGCGATCAATTCAATAAATGTAAATTTTGATTTTACTTGTTCTTCAACCTGCTGTGCTGCAGACGCCTCAGCAGTTGATGATGTTGTGACTGTTGCAGAAGTTGTTAGTGTTGTTGAAACAACTAAGGTGCCTGAAACAGATTCAAAGATCAAATTACTTTTTTCAAAAACGAATTGGTTTGTGTGAGATGCTTTTAGTGTTAACTCTGAATAGTAGATTTTACCACGAATATCTTCTTCTCTAACATCAGTTGATTTCATGACTTTAAGAAGAATAAGTTTATTTTCTTCAATTTTAAAAGTCAGTTGTCCTTGATTTTTTAATTGAGTCAGTTCATTTTTCAAATTCTCATCAGCGACTTTACTGATTGCTTTATCTAATAAAGCTGAATTATTAGCTTGGGCTTCAGGCTGGAAGCTACCTTCAGAAGTGACATCAGCTACTTTAGTGATATCAATTAGTTCATTTGAAATTTTCGGATTAACTTTAGCTGGTCTTTCGGCAGCTTTTTGGCAACCTTGAGTACTGATAAATAAAAAACTAAGTGCAGCAATAGCGGCTAAAGTTATTTTTTGAGATTTCGTGTTCATAAGAGCTCCTTTAATTAAAAAAACAGTTAAAAAAAATTATAAATACCTAAAAAAGCTAAATACTTAAATCAATCGACACACCAACAATCGAAGAATCCTTGTCGTAGGCTTTTAAATTATTTTCGTAATTAGTGCCCTTTAAAAGTGGTCCAATATTGTAGTGATATAATGAATAGCCAAGGCTTTCAGTGTGTTTGAAGCTAATGGCTTCAACATGCAAGAAGCCATTTCTAACAACATCTTCATATGAATAGTTACTACCGAACTGCAGTAAAAGACTAAGGCTGATTGGATCAAAGTCATAAGATGTCGATACAGTTTGAACGATTTTATATTTAACTGCAGGATCGCCATTTTCTCGTGTCGTAAATTCATTCGTAAAATGACCATAAGAAACAGAATACGATAAAGCATACTTTTCGATATCAAGATATTTTGTATCTAATGATAAACGTAAACCAGTATTGGCTACATAAATAATACCACGATTTTCACGTGATTCTTTTGAAAAAGGTAATTCTACAGATAAGCCAGGTGTTAATTTTAATGCAGGAAATAAATGCCAACCTTTATATCCTGCTGAAATTAATCCGTCTGCAAATTCGCTAGTCTCAGGTTCCACAGTATTATAAGCGTAAATCACTTTGGCAGATATTGAATAATCACCAATTGTTAGTTTCGGAATAACTTCAAAGCCTAAACCTTTGGCTTGAGTCCCATCCTCAGCAACTTCAGCTTGTTGTTCGTATGAAAGACTTAGTCCTGCACTGAATTTAACAATCGATTCGTCATTTGTATTTTCAGAAAGTACAGCAGGTGTCGTATTCAATTCAGTTACTTGGGGAACGACTGGTTTAGTTTGTTGATACGTTGGTTTTGTTGGCGTTGGAGCTAGTTTAGTTTGTGATACAGGCAAAGCAGTCTTTTGTTGCTGGCTGTTCTTGCGGGCTAATTGTAATTGTTTAGCTTTTTCGCGTTTGTTTTTTAAAGCGAGCTTCTTAGCATCGCGCTTCTTTTTAAGGACTTCTTTTATTTTTTGTGAAGTATTTGGCGTTGTTGCACTGGGTTGCGCCTGTGCAAAAGATAAAGGTAAATTCGTTGTAACGAATAGGACTGTTAATAAAATAAAAAATAAGTGAATCTTCTTCATATCATTAAACTCAGCATGAACCATTCCAGATTATAACGAATGTATTCTTACTGAGTGTCTCAATATGAGAACGTAACAAAAATGGCTATACACTGAATAGGTTAGATTGATCTTATGGGGTATCGGTCGGGGCTTCTCCGAGTTTAAGTGGGGTTGGAGTATCTTTTTGGGGTATCGGTCACGTCCATAGTATTTCCCATTCTGCCATCGACAGCCCTCGTAGACGATCTTTTTTGTAA
>JAYSQO010000020.1:0-14581 GCA_043721535.1 Bdellovibrio sp.
TTGATTTTAATTCTGAAAAAAGAAAACCGACTTAAGTATTGAAGTGGCCCCTTTTGCTGCGGCTTTAATCACTGGTCCATGGGACCGGCTCACCGGCGTTTTTGGTCCTATTTATGTACGACGCCTACAATTTCTGATACTGATCAAAGAATACCTTTCGATAGTTGGACCAACTTATCAGGTATGACTTATCTTATTTTTGACCAGCATGTTAGTTACGAAAAACTGAAACTTATGCTTGTTCATGAGTTAGCTATTTCTTTAGACGGCAAATCAAAAATGCTCTACACAGGATTTCTTAGGCATCAAAATACTAATAAGACCATTTATTTAGACGTTAATGACCCACAAGTTGAAGCTTTCAATTACGCCAATCGTGATGATTTTTTTCACAGTTTTGCGGCCATTCGTGCAGGCCATGTAGAAAAATATTTTTTAAGTAAAAAGACACCTCAAATTATAAGTCACAAAGAATGTACTAGTGAATTCAAAAAGCACTTGGATTTCATTCGTAACAATAAGACGAGTGATTTTGTTAAGAAAACAACTAATGATACACTTGGACAATTGATGGACCTTATGAATGAAGCTGGATCTGAAAAGTTAAATGAGGCTAACTATGAAGAACATTTAAAAATAATGATAGATCCTAGTTTAAAACTTGAGGACGTTAACTTAGGTCAAGTTACTTTTTGTCAGTATATGGCCTATCCAATGTTTTCAAAACAAAGTTATTACAGCATGTTTTCAAGCGGCCCCCGCCCACGCACTGGTGGTGGCTGGGGTGATGAAAGTGGTGGAGATTCTGGTGGTGACGCCAGTGCCTTGGTAGAAAAAGACTTACTGAATATTCAAAAATAAATAAAGCCAGATGCTATCTGACTTTATTTATACTGTGCTCTAATTCGCTTATTAATTACTTATAATACGGACTATCGAAAGTTGGAAAATAATCAGCCTCACTTTTACTAACTGCAGCTGCAAAAACTAATTTTTTCATTGTTGAAATTTTATCATCCAAGTGATTTAAACTGATCAACATAATTGGCTCACGATCACTACTTATTTTATTAAACGATGACTGACAAGACTTCGTCGTTTTAGCGTAGACCGTCGAATCATGACTCACACTTACGCCAATTAAACCTAACAAGCTAATACGAGCTGAAGCCGAAGTCGTATTATCAATATGATTGTTTTGAATACAGTGGGTCACTTTTTGAAGACCTGAAAAACTTAACTTGTTATTTAAATGACTTAAGTTTTCAAGATAACTCATATCTGTGTAGTTTAACTTGTAAGCAAGAGACCACATCTTAAGGTGAACCAACTTCAAAAGCACAATCCCATCAATATTGGTATTTAAATAGCTTTTAAGATCAGATTTTATTTTAATTAAATCTTTATCTTTTTTCGATGAAAAATTATATTTTTCATCGCTATTTTGTAAAAACATCCCTGTCGACTGTGAACTGTAACTGCCACCACCACTTAATAGAAGCCCAAACAAGCTGAAGCTCGATCTGGTGCTTGATGTTACTTTTTCTTGATGAACTTCAGTTAGCTTCGATTCTGTGGCTACGATCACTTGATTTACTTTCAGTACATTTTCCAAATACTGCTGTAATTGAACAGTCACTTGAAATGCGTCTTGAATATTATTTTCATTTTCAAGTTGATTAATCATTTGTATTTGATTATTCACTTGTCTTGTTTCTTTATTTACAAAGAAAGCTTGAGATGTCTGAGTTGTTAAAACCATGATCGTTAATAGTTGTATAATGTTTTTCATATATTTATTTCCTTTAGTTATATTAAGTTGATTATCTGCCTGATTCTTCACATGTTTGTAATGCAGCTTCAATACCCAGTGGACTGTTTTTTTCAAGTGAAATTGCACATTGTAAAGTGCTCATTTTTTTAGTTTTACATAATTCCATGGCTCTGTTGATACCCCAAGGAGAGTTACGTTCAACACTTGGTCCACATGTGACTGGATCATTTAAAAATCGACCTGAATAGCGATTCGTGACTGACTGAACAAATTCTTTTCCTAATTCTTGATCAAAAGTTTCTTCTGTCCAAGCTAAGTCTTTGTTTCCTAAAGCGAAAATTTTGATTTCACGATTGAATAAATAATTTTGATCTGAGTTAGCTACATCCGAATCTTTAACAGAAAAACGAATATCTTGATCGTATTGAACTAAATCAATTTTAATTGCCATAATAGCTAAAAGGTCAGTTTTAATTTTTGAAATATCTTCGTTTAAAAGTGATCCATCTTTTTTAAGACGCATATATAAAGATTTAATATAAATCAGTGATGCCCGTTTAGTTTGATTCAAAATATCTAAATACAAACCGCCACGATGATTTAATACAGCTAATGCAATAGCCTCTCTTTTTTCTTGGCTCAAGCCATTAAAAGTAGTTGCCGATTCACCTTCTTCAAAAACGTTTCTGATTTCAATTTTTTCTGTGATCTTAGCTTTTGGGTGAATGCCCGTTCTGATTCTAACTGTGTCTAAAAGTTTTTTTGATTCGTTTAAAGCCTGGCCATATTGACCCGAATCATAGACCGCTTGTACGCGCACGATTTCTTGAGTCATCATGTCGAATGTGGCTTTAAGTTCTGCATCGGGGGCCGTAACCTGCTGAGTTTCATTCAGTTTTTTAACTGACTTTTTGATGACAGGTTTTTTAGCTGGTGCTGTGTAGTTGTAGCCACTGCTTGGAGCACTTTCTTCTGCTTTTCCGCCATTATATTCCGTGCTTATATCATTCAAGTTAAATGATAGTGCTGCTGATACTGTTAGTGTTGTCGCTAAAAATAGCGCTGCTGTTGCGTTGATCGTTTTCATATGTGGACCTTTCGTTATCCACCCCGGTTTATGTTATTTTCCCGTTTGTTTCCCTTTAAAACAAATTAACATAGGTATCGGTCACACCAACATGAACAAAAGTGAACAAATGACGCTAAAAGGCCTAAGTTACTGAAATGTTTTCGAATTTTTATTTGTATTGAATTGTGATTGCTGGATTTATTGTAACTTCGGACTTAGTTATAAGAAAGAACTTAGGGATCCCCGTCAATTCAGATAAATCCTTATTTAAACGCTGTAAAGCTATCCGAGCCCTATGATAAGACGATTCATCGTATTGGATAGCAAATACTTTCTCTAAGTATTCATCCAACTGAATTGATTTTTGATTTCTAAATAATGGCAGTGAAGTGTGAAAAACTTTATTTTTTAATACAACTTCTTGATCATGCATAAAAAGCCTCTGGCTAGCATAACTAAAAGCAGCTTTATTTGAATAATTTAGCAAGTGATCCCATTTTTTTAAGTACATGTTTTTAGATTCTGCATCAACTGAATCTAAAACAAATAAAATATGTTTCTGCAATTCTGATTTAACTTCAGCGTGTTCAATTCGTGTTAAATTAACAACTAAAAGACGAAGCAACTGCCCTAGTGGCATTTTGCTCTGCAAGTTGATAATTTCATTAATTTGTAGAACATAGTTTTTTTGAATGAATAATTTAAACAAAGCTTTTTCGAATTCTAAAAATGATTTGACATCGAACTGAATATTTACATTTTTAATATGGTCAATTTTGTTAATGAGTAATGCTTCTTCGATAAAATCAAAATAGCAAAGCTGTTTGTCTGTAATATGAGTTTGTGGATCGTTCACAATATTTTGTAATCTTGAAAAAGCATGCTCAATTCCAAATAATTGAATTTCTGCTAACATTAACCCATGATGCAGTTCGATTGATAAATTCTTGGAATCATTGTCACGGGGAAGCGATTGACGATACAGTACCGCTATTTCTTGCTTTAACCCCAGGTACGACGACAATCTTAACAACTGACTGCTGATTCTTTTTTCTATTTTTATTGATAAATCACGAATCAGTGCGGCTTGTTTATAACAATCTAATGCTTTAGCTACAAAACCTAAGTCTTCATAGGCCTTGCCAAGATAAATCAAAGTTTGAGCTTTGCTTTGCGAACTTAAAAGATGTTGGTTTTCATTGAATACGATTTGGATATTCTGAACTGATTGCTCAAATTCATCAAATTTATGATTGTGGTAAAAACATGTTGATAAATCACATAACAGTCCGATATGTGGACCATAATCATTCAATGTTTTAAACAGAATGACTTCTGCAGATTTATAATCACCAGCTTGTAATTTTTCTGATGCTATTTGGTGAAATTCGACTCTTTTTGCACTGTTACTCATATAAGACTTATATTGCAAACAAGTCTCCATTTTAGTAGTTCTCTAGGTAGGTTTAATTAGACATGAACGACTAGCCACCGTCGAAGTGCTGATCAGATGTCAGAAATTATATACTTTGCACTATGTATTGTATTGAGACACCCAATTACTTGTAGTGATTGACATTACATGTAATTATGTTAAATTAAGATATGAAAGTTTTGGAATTCGACTGGGATTACTGGAATAGAAATAAAAATGAAGAAAAGCACGGCGTCTCTAGATTAGAAGCTGAAAGTGCGTTTTTTGATCCTCAGATAAACATATTCGAAGATGTTAAACATTCGATATCTGAAAAAAGATATATTGCTTACGCCCAAAGCTTAGAGAACAGAATACTTATGATTGGCTTTACAATAAGAACTCACAAAGTTCGAATTATAACGGCTAGAACGGCTTCAAAAAAGGAAAGAAGTTTTTATGAAAAAAAATAGTTTACCTAAAAAATCTGTTCCTTACAAAGTCGGACGACCTAAGAAAAAAAGCACAGTTCAAGATAAAGCCAAAATGTATAAAACACATATTACCGATTATGACTTTAATGAAACAACAGATTTTATTAATCCAAGTAAATCCTTAAAATTAAGTGATCTTGATCTAACTCTGCCTGAAACTCCACCGACCCAAGTTGTATCGATTCGTCTACCAAGTCAGTTATTAAATCAAATTAGAGCATTAAGTTCTGACCGAGATATTTCTTATCAGTCTTTAATTAAAATTTTACTTGCTCAAGGTGTTAAAAACTTTAAGTAAAGTCCTTCACCTTAAGATCTTTGATTGGGAAATCAATCCAGTCTTCGTTTTTAGGAAATCCTTTAGGGCGGGCTTCAGTTAATTTTTTATATTTCAAAAATGCGGTAAACCCGCAGAGAAAAGCTTCGAAAGCATGATTGTTTTCGATCATACTTTTTGTATCTTGGTGGTAAATAAAAGCAATAT
Organism: Bdellovibrio sp.; assembly: GCA_043721535.1. GTDB lineage: Bacteria > Bdellovibrionota > Bdellovibrionia > Bdellovibrionales > Bdellovibrionaceae > Pseudobdellovibrio. Next base: position 5,236 of record JAYSQO010000020.1, read on the forward strand.
CGCTTTCATTCAATGCCTGCAGAAACTGAGCGCGTGTTTCATCCCCACCGAACGCTGCCCTGTGGTCAACAATTTGCGATTTCATCAGTTTCAACGACTGACCTATCCGGTACAGTGATAAATGTGGGAAGACCTCAATACATTCAAACGGTAATCTTTTTTGGATAAAGTTAGCCCGTGCTAACAGTGGTGCAACATTAGCGCCCATTGCGTGATGCGCTTGAAAACTTTCTTCCAAATCATTCGCTAAAACCATTTCAACAGCACGCTGGGTGTAGGGCGTGAATAATTTTTTAGGTTTTTTCTTTTTTAAACGGTCTTCTTCATGTCTCCACATCCATTCGATATGTGGTTCGCGGCAGACCTCGTAACCAGGGCATTTTAATTTGCACTGTATACACGAAGGCAAATTCCATGGAGTGTCGAAAGCGATATATTTTAAAGTGTCCGCATTTTGTAAAATTAATTCATGAATTTTTAAATCACCAGATATTTTTTCGTCTGATTTTATTTTTTCATACAGTCTAGATAGAAATATTTTTTTATTATCAGGATAATATTCAAGGACTGCTAAACAGGCTTTATCTGATTTACCACCAGCTAAAGATAGTCCGATAAATCGGACAACGGACTTACTGGTCTGGCGTTCAGTGACTGAAACTTTTCTTTTTCGCATGCCTCTATCACCTTCTGGCGGTAAGCGGGCTTCACCCAGATCAGCACACAGCCTCCACCACCTGCTCCACATATTTTAACAGCCTCAGCCCCATTTGATAAGCCTATTTCGTGCAGTTTTTCGATTTCAGGACTGGTAAATGCCGGCGTGAGTTGTACCCGTGCTTTATATTCGGCCTGAAAAAGCTCAGGAATAATTGACCAGTTTTTTGCTTCTAGTGCCAACTGCATCTGCTCTGCGATAGCTTTGATATTCTGCAAAGCTGACATCACTTTTTGATCTTTGGCGACGGCAGATTTTAAAACTTCAAAATTATTTAAACCACTGTGATGTGTACGCCCAGTGTACATCAACAAAAAATTATCATACAAAGGCGACCCTTGTGTTTCTAAAACTTTTTGGTCAATACCATAAGTGCTGTAATGCAATTGATTCAAACCGCCAGCGATTGCAGGATAATAATCCTGAGTCCCCGTCGGAGTATTTAAAACTTCAGCTTCAATATTGTGAGCCCAGTGAACCATTTCATGTGAATTTTTAAATTTAAATGAACAAGCTTTTGCAAAGGCCTTTAAAAGTGAAATCACTAAGCTACTACTTCCGCCTAAACCGCCACCAATCGGGCTTTCAGATTGAGTTTTTAGTGAAAAGCCATCATTTAATTTAGCTGGGAAATCTTTTTCGAATTTAAAAATAACAGATTGATACAGCTTGATTTTAGAATCAGTTGATGTTTTAAAATCTTGATAACTTTTAAATGTCCATATTTGTTTTAAATCTAAGGATTCAATCTGTATAGTTCTATCTTGATTCATTGATAGCTCAACACGTGTCCAAATATCGATAGCTACATTAATTGTCGTAGCACCCTGAGTAAAATTATAAAGAGGCCACATATCTAATGTGCCACCAGCTAAATCAACACGAGTCGGAGATTTAATTTTTATCATCAGAAGCCTTCTTTGATATTTTAAAGTCAGTGTTTTTAATTAGGTCAATTTTACTTTTGTCTAAACCAAAAATAAGGTCAGACAATTGGGTTCGTGCCAGGTAAATTTCTTTTTCCTGGCCATTGATCATTTTTTTAAGACTTGGACCCCAGTTAAGCTGCAAAATCAGCTGATCATCATCATTTTTTAAAATAATCATTTCACGGCCTTCAAACTTGGCTGATTCTGAATCCGCAACAAAAGAATCAATTGTCATGTCATGGATAGTCTCTAAAACAGCTTGAATTTTTTCAGAATCAATTTGATTATCGATTTGATTGGCATCAATCCAATTTTTATTTTTTTGAATAAATTGTTGATCTAAAGAACTCAATTTAAATGTGATGTCTTTAACTTTCGAAATATCAAAGCGTAGGGCCTCTTTACGATCCCGTAAATAATCCAAGTCTAAATTTGAAAAAAATTCCCACTTAGACAAATCAAGCTTGACCAAATAAGTTGGCCGATCAGTCAATGCATAAAGGGATTTATCTATATCATGCAAATTCATAACAATCGACCACTGGTCATTTTGCGTTTTAAATTGCACTTTCAGAGAATCCTTCTGATTTAATTTTTTTTCTTTAGTTTCAGATTTTGAAATTTCACCTTCGGCTAAATAATCTTGAATCGGAGTGTCGGCAATATCCTTGATCAGCTTACGAACGATGTCTTGATCTAACTTGTAGTCTGGCTTTTCAACAGATCCCCAAATCCCGTCTTGTTTTTGTAGGCTAAATTCATTGTTTAATGATTTAATGACTATTGTTTCGACCGCTGAAACTAAACCTCTGTAAAGCCGTTTGTCTCTGTAGTAGACTAACTTTTGAGTAGCGTTACTAAGCCACTGCGGCTTGACCACCAGCACTTGATCATTATTATCGACCCGCGCATAAGGAAGACCTTCATAGTTTTTTAAATCACTGATCTGAATTTTCTGGGATTGTCCTGAGTTATTTTTAAATAAATAAGTCGCAATCGGTTTATCTAAACCAAACTCTTCCCATTTGATATCAGTTCCTTCTTTAGCCATCAGCACATATTGATCTGACGTTAAGTTTTTAATAACATCTAACATTCTGTAGTTATCTGCATTATCTAATACAGGTTCTTGAATCGACCAGCCAGATTCATTTTTTTGAAAAACAATTTTAGCATCGCGATTAATCAATTCAATATAGTTAATTTGGTCAGAGTCTAAAAAAATGATCCTAGATTGATCATCAATAATCTTCTTTAAATGGTTTTCTTTGTAGACAGTTGCATAATATACGCTACCTGCAAAAAGTAAAGCGGTCAGCGCAAATATAATTGTCTTTTTACTTTTTGGTTTTGGTTTTATATTCTTATTCTGTTTATTCTTCACAGTCCCTCACGCATGACGACGCTTCATCCATAAAATAATACCAACAATTAAAAACACAAATGGAATTGGTAAAAATAAACCAAGAACCATGAACTTAAAAAATTGTGTAAATTCAACTGGGTTCATTTTCATAGTCGTAAGTCCAACTGTTTTAGCTGCAATTGAAATTAAATCATTTTCTTCAGCCAAGTAGGCTATTGCATTCAGTGAAATATCACGGTTGGCATTTTGCGCGAGTGTTGTATTCCCAATAAAGTCGCCATCAGCAAAAATGACGGCTTTAAATTTTTTTGATTGATTATCAATTTGGCCAGCTGATTCCGCAGCGATAACAAACGCCTGCGGTTGCCCTTCGTAAGTATCGCTGGTCAAATTTTTGAGCGCTACTGAGGCTTCGGGTGTTTTAATGATGGGTTCAGTCTTGACTAGTGTTGGCACAGAAAGCTGATCTAAAGAATTCGGTCTGATAAAAACAGATGTATAATTAGCTGAAAACATTTTAGTGATCGGGCTAATCGGAGAATAGTCAACAGCGACTGTGGCTTCAGCAGAATTAACCACCTGACCCATCGGCGTTTTAAGAATGTTAAAAATATAGTTTTTATTTAGTTTTAAACCGAATTCTTTCAGTAGAACGTCTAATCCAGCTGTGTTCTGGTTATCAAGTGAAATAAAAAGTGATCCACCTTGTTTTAAGTAATTTATAAGTAGACCAACCTCAAACTTCTGAAAAGCCTGTTCAGGTGCTGCAATCACGATAACTTGAGCATCTGCAGGAATAGTCGCTTGTGTTATAAAATTTATTTTTTTAACTTGATAGGCATTTTTTTCTAAAAGCTGCCTAAATGCATAGATTCCTTTTTCATTTTTTTCATCTTCGAATTCTTTTTCGCCATGGCCCTCAGTAAAATAAATATTCTTTTTTTCTTTGCGCGTAGCTTTAATAATCGCGTTGGTAACTTCTTGTTCGTTATACTTTTGACCTTGCTGACCCATGAACTGTGATTCGATCCGAATTTTTTGATCGTCGTACTTAACAAAAGCTTCGCCGATACCTTTGTTCGCAAAAAATTCAGCAGTTAACTTAGGGTTTTCATTCATTTCGATAAATTCAGCTGTCACATTTTTAGAAACACCTTTAAATAGATCAACAACTTGGCTAAATGATTTTTTACTGCTTTCAACATTTTCAGATCCTACTTTGTAAAAAAACTTAAATTCTAAGGGCGAATTTAAGTTTTGAACAATTTGTACAGATTGTGGCGATATAGTAAACTGTCCTGACACTGAATAATCAAAGCTGGTGTTTTTCTTAACTGCTAAAAAATTAAAACTGATTAAAAAAATCAACATAATGAGAACAAGAAAACCTAAACTAAGACCATGCTTAGTGGTTTTCATATTAAAAAAATCTAAAAGAATTTTTCGATCCAATACAATCCAAGCAAACATTGTTATCAAGCTTGAGCCAAGGACTACCCACATAAATGGCATCCAAGCCTGAATTGCAAAATACAATCCACCCAGTATGATTAATAAAACCAGTGATACCCCTAAAAAAAGTCGACCCTTATGACTCATAATTTGACTCATGGTTAGGCCTTCCAACGGGAAGATTCAATCACCCGTTCCGTTAAGAAGCAAAATAAAGCAATGATACTAAGAAAATAAACTAAACTATTTGTACGAATAACACCTTCGATCAGTGCCTGCAGATGGTTATTTAAAGATATCTGTTCTAAAACAGCTTTCAACCAAGCTGTATCGACCACATCACTTAGACCGCCGATAATCCAAACCCCAAGATTTAAAACAATGCCTATGAAAAACGAAAGCATTGTATTTTCCGTCAGACTTGAAGCAAATAAACTCATTGCTGAATAAACTAAACCCACTAAAAATATTCCCAAAGCAGCTATTAAGGCTGTACTTAAAGAAAATTCGAAAATTCTTTTAGCTGAAAAAATGTACATAACAGCCACAAAAAGTATGGCCAAAACAACAAACACCAAGGATAAAAATTTACCAATCATGATCTCGTAAGACTGAATCGGTGATGTCAGTAATAAATCAAAAGTTCTGTTTTTCTTTTCTTCAGAAATTAATCTCATGGATAAAGCTGGCATGACAAAAATAAATATCAAATTCACCAAAGATAAATGCGACAGAAAAACCATATAGTGAATATTTTGCTGTTGTGGGCTTGATAGACCAAAACTCATCATCGCATTTGATGAAATTTGGGCAAAATTATACATCGCCACTGAAAAAGTAATACTGAGTATTAACGATACGAAAAAGATAATAATATAAAATAGAGGACTTAGAAATACTGCTTTAAGTTCTTTTTTTAAAATAGTCCAAATGGCTGCCATTAGTTTTTTGCTCCGTATGTCAGATTTAAAAAGACATCTTCTAATGATTTTTTAGTAATTTTAAGCTCCAATAAACCGTAATTTTTTTCAATCACAATTTTTGCAACCTGATCAATGAGTGATTCATCATTTTTAAAGATTAATTTATAACTACCATCATCCATTGTTGTCATTTCAAGATCAGAAACTTGATTTTTAAAAATAGTGGCGTCTAAAATAGGTTTTCGTGTTCTTAAATTAATCTGTATTTTTTGTTCACTGAGTTTTTCAATATTTTCAATCGAATCCTGAGCCACGATTTGGCCTTGATGAATAATAATGACTTTATTGCATGTGGCTTGAACTTCAGAAAGAATATGCGTTGATAAAATAATTGTGTGATGGCCACGTAAGTCTTTAATTAACTGTCTGACTTCAGCGACTTGTTTGGGATCAAGACCGACAGTCGGCTCATCTAAGATTAAAATTTCTGGATTTGAAACCAGAGCTTGCGCAAGGCCAACCCGTTGCTTGAATCCCTTAGATAAATTACGAATTAGTCGGTTTTGCACAGATTCAGTTTGAGTTTTTAATAAACTGTTTTGAATATAGTCATTTTTCTTTTTTGGATCGACCATTTTTAAGTCAGCCACAAAATTGAGATAATCTATCACAGTCATGTCTAAATAAACTGGCGGTGTTTCAGGTAGATAACCAATTCTTTTTTTAACTTCGATGGGATGCTCAAAAACATCAAAACCAGATACAAGGGCTTCGCCAGATGTGGGTGCCATAAAACCAGTAATGATTTTCATTGTTGTTGATTTGCCCGCACCGTTTGGGCCAAGAAGTCCTACAACATCACCTTTTTCTATAGTGAAATTTAAATGACTAATAGCCGTGCGATCACCGTAATTTTTGCATAAATTTTTGACTTCAATCATTCGACAGCACTCCGTTGTTGTCTAACGATTTATTAGATCAAAGTTCTAGACGGTAATCAACAACTCCCGTGCATGATGATAAGTGACTCGGCCTAACCGATCGCCCTTGATCGGGCGTACGTGGCGACATTCTGTTATGACAACGCTAAGTTTGACTCCAGTTAGATTTTTTTTATTTTTTAAAGATTCTTTCACTAACCACTGACTGGCTTGCGTAATTGCTAAATCTGAGACCTTTTGCTCTTTGGCTTTCTGCATTATCGCATAGGCACTGGGGTAATCCTTCAAGTGAATCCACAAATCCCAAGCTTTAGCTTGCCGTAAAAGCTGTAGATTATCTTGAGCCGATTTTCCCATCAATGTAATCAAAGTTGAATCAGGAATATTTAATCTTCGAAACTGGCTATCAGAGGCCTTTCGTTGTCCGACACCGGATTGCTTTATGACTAACCGATCAAGATGCAATTTAAAAGCGTCCTCTGACTGATCTGAATGGGCAGCAATTTCTTTTTTCAACTGTACTTTACGTAAGATAGCCCCTTCAGTTTTAGTGGCCGCTTGTTTCATTTTGGCAAAACACTTTTCAATGTTATGAGATGCTTTTTTTGCTAAATCTAAATGCGGAGTCCATTCAAGTTTAATATTTTTTAATCCATAAACTTTGAGGTATTCACCCATTTCAGACCACGGGATAGAATTCATTTCAGCAATCTGCTGATCGATTTGCAACAATGCTTTTTCTTTTTTAGTGATTTCTTTTTGTCGCTGATTGACCCACTGATTATAAGGGTTTGTTTTACTTTGTTCGCTGGCAGCTGAATCAACTTTAATTTTTGATCTGCGATTAAGCCATTGTTTGAAAATAAAATGCACTGATCGTTGTTCTTTATCTAAATATTCACTTTCAAGATGTGTATGGACTTCTGAAAGCTCTTTAACTTTGTCCCATGATATAATTTTTCGATCAGCGGTCAAAACAAGATTAGCTTGTTTTGGTATTAATCGCAGTTCCATTTTTAAATTTATATCTGGATGTTTGAAATGAAACTCAGCGACGCGTCCGTAATTAGCCACGACAGCTATTTTTTCAATATGATGATTTTTAAAATTTGAATTTACAAAAAGACCAACAGGCGTTGTTTTTTTTATTTTTGGCCACGGGTTGTGATCAAAAAGTCCGATGAATGGGAAAACTTTGTCTAAATCAAGAACCAGCCACACCGACTTAGGGCTGTTTTCTGTTTGTAATTGATAGCGGTAAAAACCCAATACAAGCCCGTCAGCAGTCGACTGGACTTCTTGTAATTGGCTACCTGTGAGTTCTTCACTTAAATACTCAATTATTGTCTGAAATTCATTAAAACTAGGCGAATTCACAGTTTAATTCGTAGCACATAATACCGAAAAAAACGATATGAAAACACAGTTGGCGCAATTAATTGACGAAGAAATAAGATCTAACCGTAATATCTATGAAACAGGTCGTGAATTTATTGAGCGCATTAGCTTGCTGTTTTATAACGAAATCAGCCATTTGAAAATGTATGCTCCATTTGCTTTAAGCGAGTCAGTGCTTGAAGAAATTAAAATCGAAGTTCAAGACATTTACCGTATTAAAACTTATGGCCATTATAGTTTGAAAAATTTTAGGTTGTCGCAATTTTCTTATGAACTCTCTACGGTAATTTCTTCAGAACAGCAAAATACATAGGGCCGAAACCTGTCTTGTCAGGCAAAATCTGATAACCGAATTCAGTTTTTTCAACATTGTTATTGGCTTTCAAAAATTCAGGCTGCAAAATTTCAACAGCACGTCTTTTAATCAGCTTTTTAATCACGTGATCATTTTCCATCGGCGAAATTGAACAAGTTGAATAAACAATTCTGCCCTTTGTTTTACAAGCTATATAGGCTGATGATAAAAGTGAAAACTGTCTGATCGCTAAATTTTCACTGCGACGTTTTGTCCATTTTAAAAATTCATCTTTATTTTCTAATAAATGTCTTTCTCCCGAACAGGGCACATCAGCTAAAATTTTATCAAATGTTTCTGAAAAATTTTTACCAAACATATTTCCGTCTTTACCTGTCACGAAAATATTTTGCCGTAAAGGATAGGGAATATATTCACGAACAACACGTAAAAGCCGTTCACGACGAGTATTTGAAAATTCATTCGATGTTAAACTGCCCGTCGACTTTAAAGCTTCAGCTAAAATCAAAGTTTTACCACCCGGAGCAGCACACATATCTAAAACAAGATCTTCAGGCTGAACATCTAAGGCTTGTGCCACATAAATACTAGCAGGATCCATGGTGTAAAATTCGCTGACTTTTTCAGCTGCATCGGTTTCGGTATCAAGATCAAAAAAAGAATTTCGTCTTTGAGTTTGTTTTTCTTTATTTTTTAGAGATTCATAAATTTGCGGCCAACGCTGACCATATATTTCGGAAAAATATTTATTAAAAGCTTCATTCTGGAAATCGACAGACAAAACAACATCCTTGGCCTGGTTCGGAAATCAAAACCGCTTGGCCTCCATGATTGTTAGTATGATGTTTCACCAAAGCTAAGCCAAGTCCTGACCCACCTTGACTACGGTTACGACCCTTATCAATGCGGTAAAATCTTTCAAAAATACGATCTTGATGTTCTTTCGGGATACCAGCGCCGTTATCTTTGACTTGCAGCTCAACAAAATGCGGCAGTGAAGACGATTTCCAGATCACTTCAATGACTTCAGAATTTGAACTATCACCTGAATACCTGACAGCATTCACAATTAAGTTTCTTAAGATTTGCAATAAACTAGAACGGTCAGCTTGAATCGTTTCAATTTCAAAGCGTGTGATTATTCTTTTATTCCGCATCAAAATAATAGGTTCTAATTCTGCAATCACATCCATTGTAATTTGTTTAACATCAATTTTTTCTTTTTCAATTTTATCTAAATGATCTAATTTTGATAAATTCAATAAATCGTCCAGTAACAAGGTCATATTCTGAGAACTCTCTA
>JAYSQO010000021.1:0-14398 GCA_043721535.1 Bdellovibrio sp.
TTTAATTTTAATAAAAAATGGAATGATACTGCCGCGACTGCCGATAACGTTACCGTATCTGACCACACCAAACTTTGTCGCATGATCTTTAACTAACCCGTTAGCTGCAACAAAAAGTTTATCAGAACAAAGCTTTGTTGCGCCATATAGATTGGCGGGGTTACAAGCCTTGTCCGTTGATAGTGCGATCACTTTAGAAACTTTATTTTCAATGGCTGCATTAATCACGTTGGCTGCGCCATCAATGTTTGTACGAATAGCTTCGATAGGATTATTTTCACAGGCCGGAACTTGTTTCATTGCAGCAGCATGTATAACAATATCCACACCCTGCATTGAAGTTTTTAAACGGTTAAAATCTCTGACGTCGCCAATGACAAATTTAATTTTTGGTGATGTCGCCCACTGTTGCATTTCGAACTGCTTCAATTCATCACGGCTGTAAATGATTAATTCTTTGATATCTGAGTGTTCAATAACGTATTTAGTAAATCGTTTACCGAAAGAACCGGTGCCACCCGTTAAAAACACAACCTTACCGTGCACGCTGCTAGATAGTTGATTAGACACTGCAAATACCCCTTTAAAACAGATAAAATTACTCAATATTTCATTATATCACTAAAACTAAGGTCACTTTCAACTATAAACTAATTATTGATAGCAACCTAACCACATGTGACAAAAAGGTATCCATTTGGTGCTACCGTGATAAGAATATTTAAGCCAAAAAATAATATAAGCGGAATTCACCATAAACATTCCAACATAAAATGAAACTAACTGCCTATTTGCTCTATTATCAGGCGACAGTCTAGAAATAACATAGATTGCAGCAGGTATATAAAAATATAATAAATACCGATCAATAAGAGTTGAGAAATAATAGCAAACAACAACGAAAAGCCCAGTCAATATTAAAAATAATAACCAATACTTCTGAATAGTCTTTAACAGATTTTGGCGACTTAGCCACAAAATCGGTGACAATAAAGCTAAAAGATAAAGCAGCCTAAGCGCAACGCCCTTTGAAGCTAATTGTCCATTTATATAAGACAGTCCCCATCTGCGAAGAAAAAAGCCTAGTATGAAAATTAAGAAGATCAATGCGACACAAATTGTCCATCGGCTCATTTTTTTTGATTTTATAAAAAAACTAATGGCTTGTAAATCAAATTTAAAGAAATAAAATAGTGGCATAAACCCATAAACTAAAGCTGACTTGTGAAACAAAGCTGATAATAAGACAAACGTAATTGATTTAGGATATTGTTTTTTTAAAGAGTAGTAGCTAATAGGTATAATAAATACACAGGCCACCGCTTGTCGCATATAACCAGTCGCTTGCAAAAACAAAAATATAGGAAATATAACCCAAGCAATTTGCAAAACAGAAAATTTTTTCTTCAAATACAAATAGTTAAACATATAAAAGAAAATCAAAAAAAGACTAATATAATAAATATTTATGATTAAATTAGCATAGCTGTGATCGAAAGCAGCTGCTACCTGAATTATTAACTGAAAGGCAGGGTCAAAGTCAGGACTTAATCCACTAACAATATAATTGTTAAAAATATTATTATAGTTATTCCAATCTCCACCAACTCGATATCTAAATCCTACAAAGACAAAGATGATAGAGCCAAATAAAAGATCTAGTGCAAAGCTATATTTTTTTTCTTTGATTAATGTCCAAATCACAAAAAGAATGGTCGTTGTAAAAAATAAAACGGCATAAGCCAGCATATGTTAATTCAATTCTTCAAACAGAAAAAGTAAACAAATTATCGGAAAATGTTTGAATTCTCAAGTAATTAAGCCTATTTAATAAAGAAGTGTCAAAATATTTATTTTCTCTCACAGTTCGGTTTTTCTTAGCCTTCAGCGGCTTTCTAACATTTATGGTGACTGCAAAAATTTACGGAGCCGAAGGACGAGGAACTATCGGCTATGGCACGTCATTGTTTGCTTTTATAGCACTTGTATTTTCAATGAATTTAGGGCGTTCATTTGTTGAAGAAACTCAGAAAAATGATCTCAAAAAAAGAATCGCGTTACCAACCTATTATCTTTATTTTTTAATACTCAGTGTGGCAAGCACCGTAATAGGGCTTCTGTTCTGGAAGTCCTCTGCCTCAGCCCAAAATACAATCACTTTGACACAAGCTGTGTTGTTTTCAATGACCTCATTTTCTTATATTTGGTTAAATAGCGCTAATTATTTTTACAGCAGTTTTTTACTTACACACATCCAAGAAATGATTATTCTTTTCTGTCGATTACTTTTGGTTTTATTTCTTATTTATATCTATTTTGCACCGATCGATCTTGATCATTTTTTGATTGGTTATGTTGTCATTTTATCTGCCGGAGTTTTGACTGAAAGTGTTGTCTTACTTAAAAAAGTAAAAATTAATTTAAATCTTAAAGACCAAATTAAAAATACACTAGCTGTTTTTAATTCAAAGAATATTATCCATCATGTTGAGTTTTTATCTTTTTATAGCTTTCATTTGGTCTTAACTCTTCTCGCAAATCATTCATTAAATAAAATTCAGATAGGTCTCATGACCACTGTCATTCAGACTTGTTATTTGATTTATTTATTTTCTTACACAGCCCATGTTAAAATTATTTCTTATATTTCAAATTCTCATTCCAGTGATAAAATGAAAGAAATCAAACGTCTTTATGGCGTAACATTCGCAGCCTCAGCCGTTGTTGGACTTATTATTTATGGCTTTTTAGAATACCCATTGATTAAGGCAAGACTTGGTTCTTTTTCTGGAATCGAACCCTACTTCTTGATTAGTCTATTTTCGATTCCAGGATTTGTGACTTATCAAGTTTTAAGCCCTCTTGTGCTAGAAAAAAATAAAATTAAGAACTTATGTCAGTTGAATCTCATCGCTTACTTTCTATTATTGGCTATTGGATCAATACTTATACCAGAGTATGAATTAACAGCTGTCTTCTTTATCTATTCTGCTTTCTACGTGATTGTAGGTCTCAACATCTTCATAGTACTTAACGCTCGGCAACAACCTAACAAAATCTAAATAAAAGCCTAGCCAGTTTTATCCTGTGATTGCATTATCCGACCTATGAAAATTCAATCACCAATCTCTGGCCTTATTATTCCTTTAGAGCAGGTTCCTGACGAAGTCTTTTCACAAAAAATGGTGGGTGATGGGTTAGCCATCGAACCAACAGACTCAATACTTTATTCACCGATCAACGGAACTGTTGATTTCGTCCACCCGTCACAGCATGCAGTTACTGTAAAATCGACCGACGGCATTACAATTCTTATGCATATTGGAATCGATACCGTACAACTTAAGGGCCAAGGTTTTAAAAGTTTAGTTAAAGCCGGTGACTCTGTTTCTGTCGGCGATAAACTGATTGAATTCGATTTTGATTTCGTGTCTAAAAATGCAAAGTACTTAATGACGTTAGTTTTAGTGACCGAAGCTGAAAAATATCAATTTAATTTCAGTTCATCAATTGATTCTGGCCGAAAAATAAATTTCGTTCAGGCCAAAAAATCAATTCTTTTTGAAATTACTGAGAAACCGAAATCTCAAAAAAATATTTCAAGTGGTGGGTCTTTTAATAATTATCAAATTTATTCAACTGAATCTTTTTCTTGTGAATTACATACTGGTCTTCATGCCAGACCCGCTGCCAGCATTGTTCAAACTGCTAAAAAATTTGAATCAGATATTTTTATTATTAAAAATAATCAAAACGCCAATGCAAAAAGTGTTGTTTCAATATTGGCATTATCTGTGGGCCATTCTGATGTAATCAGCATTGAAGCCCAAGATGTTAATACTTCAGAAGCCAAAAAAGCGGCTGAAGAAATTAAAACTTTAATTCAATCGGGCATTGGCGAATCACTTACTTCAAAAATAAAAGAAAAATCAATTCTGACTCCACAAAAAATTCATCGTCCAAAAAATTCATCACCTAATGAGTTTTTCGGCGTCACAGCATCTCCTGGTCTTGTGTTTGGCGAAATTAAACAATTGAAATTACAAGATGTCACTGTAGAAAAGCAAAAAGATAAAAAAAATCCTGATCAGGAACTCACTAAATTTAATCAAGCTTTAACTACAGCGCAAAAAGATTTATCTGATATTTTGTCAAAATTAAAATCAAAAGCCGATGAAGATAAATCAAATATTTTTAAAGCTCATTTAGAAATTCTTAATGACCCTGAAGTTTTAGGTTCAACACAGAATAAAATTAAAAATGGATTATCATCTGAATACGCCTGGCAAGAAAGTATTCGTGAAATTAAAACGATACTTCAATCCTTACAAAATGAAGTCATGGCAGGACGTGCCCATGATCTTCATGATGTCGGACAACGAGTCCTTAAAATTATGTTAGGAATTAAAACTGAAAATCCACTTTTGCATTTAGAGAATAATGGAGCGAAGCAACAGCCTGTTATTTTAGTGGCCCAAAGTTTAGCCCCATCTGATATGGCTTTCATGAATGCGGATATCATTAAAGGTCTTTGTACTGTTGAAGGCGGAGCCAGTTCTCATGTGGCTATTATTGCTAGATCCATGGGGATTGCCTCGATAGCTGCTGTGGATTCTTCACTGTTAGACATAGCAGACAACACGATGGCTATTCTTTATGGTCAAAAAAGTTATTTAAAAATTAAACCAGATGCCGCTGAAATTGACCGTGCTCAATCAGAAATATTTAAACAAGACCAAAAATTAGTTGATAACAAAAAATCAGCGCAGCAATCAGCTGTAACAATTGATGGCGAAACAATCCATGTATTTGCCAACATCGGAAAACTACCTGAAGCTATGGATGCTGTGACAAACGGCGCTGAAGGTGTTGGATTACTTCGTTCAGAATTTTTATTTTTACACCGTGCTACAGCGCCCAGTGAACAAGAACAACTGCAAAAATACCAAGATATTATCAGCGCTCTGAATAATGATCAGACTGTACGCCCTGTGATTATTCGAACTCTTGATGTGGGCGGAGACAAACCTTTAACTTATTTGCCAATGCCTGCGGAAGAAAATCCGTTCTTGGGTGTTCGCGGTTTAAGACTATCATTGCAATCACAAGATATTTTCAGAACGCAGTTGCGCGCCTTATTGCAAGTAAAGCCCATTTCAGCTTTACAGATTATGTTTCCCATGGTGACAACATTGTCTGAATTACTTGAGGCTAAAAAAATTCTTAAAGAAGAATGTGATAAATTAAAAATTCCACAAATTTCAACAGGCATCATGATCGAAGTCCCCTCTGCTGCGCTGATGGCTGATGTGTTAGCTCCGCATGTGGATTTCTTTTCCATTGGTTCAAATGATTTGACTCAGTACACGCTAGCGATTGACCGCGGCCATCGTGATTTAGCAGCCATGGCTGATGGCTTACACCCCAGTGTTTTAAAATTAATTAAAATCACTTGCGATGCGGCTAATAAGCATAAAAAAATGGTTGGTGTTTGCGGTGGTATCGCTGGCGATCATCAAGCTGTGCCATTATTAATTGGTCTTGGCGTGCATGAACTCAGTGTCAGCGTTCCAGTTATCCCCCATATTAAAGCTCAAATTCGTAAACTTAAAAAATCAGATTGCATTTTATTAGCCGAAAAAGCTTTAAAGTTAGCGGAAGCTTCTGAAGTTAGACAAATCGTTAGCGATGAATATTTATAAAGGAAAGTTATGAAAAATATTTTAAAATCTAGTTTTGCGGTTCTTCAAAAAATTGGTAAATCATTAATGCTCCCCGTTTCTGTATTACCGGTTGCTGGTATTTTATTAGGTGTTGGTAGTGCTCACTTTGGATTAGTTCCAGAAACAGTTTCAAACATGATGGCCAGCGCTGGTGATGTGATTTTCGGAAACTTACCACTGCTTTTTGCGATTGGTGTAACACTGGGCTTTACCAATAATGATGGTGTTGCGGCGTTAGCATCAATGATTGGCTATGGTATTATGTTAGCTTCAATGGGTGTGATGGCTAAAATTTTAGGAGTGCCAACAAAACCAATGATGGGTATTGAAACAATCAATGCAGGTGTCGCTGGTGGTATTTTTATGGGGTCGATTACGGCTTTTATTTATAATCGCTATTATAAAATATCACTGCCATCCTATTTAGGGTTTTTTGGCGGTAAACGTTTTATTCCGATTGCGACTTCATTTGCAGCAATCTTAGCTGGTGTTGTTTTATCTTTAATTTGGCCACCAATAGGCCAAGCCATTCAAAGTTTTTCGCACTGGGCGGCCTCTGAAAACCCAGCTATGGCATTTACGATTTATGGTATTGGCGAAAGATCACTGATTCCTTTTGGTTTACATCATATTTGGAATGCGCCTTTTTTCTTTGAAACAGGTTCATATATTGATCCTGCTACAGGAAAAGCTGTCACCGGCGAAATCGCTAGATATTTATATGGTGATCCAACAGCTGGTAATTTAGCTGGTGGTTACTTATTTAAAATGTGGGGATTACCTGGGGCTGCAATTGCGATGTGGCACATGGCCAAGCCCGAAAACAAAAAGAAAGTCGCAGGAATCATGATTTCTGCAGCACTGACGTCTTTTATTACCGGCATTACAGAACCTATTGAGTTTTCTTTTTTATTTTTAGCTCCGTTATTATACGTCGTTCATGCTCTACTTTCAGGTTTTGCTTTTTTCCTGTGTATTCTTTTAGGAATTAAACATGGAACAACTTTTTCACATGGATTAATTGATTTTATTGTTCTGTTCCCGAAATCAACCCACGCTATGTATTTATGGGTGCTTGGTCCTATCTGGGCTGCAGTTTATTATTTTTCTTTCAAATGGGTCATTGGGAAATTTAATTTAAAAACACCAGGAAGAGAAGATGTAACAAGTGAAGACGAAATCAGTGAAGACGATTCATCTACTGAAAGTTCTGCGCATGAAGCTGGCGATTTTACTGCTGGCAAAGCTGGCGATTTTACGGATCAGTTGATTACAGCTTTCGGCGGAGCAAAAAATATCAAAACACTGGATTCATGCATTACCCGCTTACGTATTCAAGTTGCTGAAATTTCTAAAGTTGACCAGCCGGCTTTTAAAAAATTAGGGGCCAACGGATCTTTGATTGCAGGAAACGGTGTTCAAGTTATTTTTGGTCCTAGATCAGAAAACTTAAAAACCCAAATGGAAGAACGAATTCAATCTAACAGAAATGTGAAAACAACTTCACAAGATCATTCTAAAATTGATTGGATAGGTCTAATCGGCGGCAAAGCAAATATCGAATCAGTCCAAGTTGTTTCAGGAACTCGAGTTCGCATTGCTGTCAAAAACGTATCCTCAGTCCAAATCGATAATCTAAAAACTAAATCTAACGACTTAGGTTATCACGCTGATATTTATTCAGGAAACATTGTTCATATTATCGCTGGCGCAAATGCCCAAAGTTTGATGAATTCATTAAGCTAGAAAATCAACTTAAGCCAATGTAAAAGGTGGCTTTATTAAGCCACTAACTTAAGTTGAATCTCAGCCTTGTAACCCACGGATCTTGCCATATCTTGCAGAATCTGGGTTACAAACTGCTCTTCTGAATAGCCTAATACCTTTGCAAATTTTTTTGCTGTCATTAAAGAAACTACCCTTCTGCCTTTTTCAATATCGCATAGCATAGCTCTGGAAATTTTCATTTTTTTTGCTAAATCAACTTGTGAAAGCTCATCAGATACACGTAAAGAATTAATCATCTGACCGAAAGTTAAAACACCGTATTTTGATTCGAAATTTTTATAAATTTTGTTCTTATTAGTAATCATGTTTTGTAACCTCCAGAATATGAATGACCTTAATATTAGAATCCTTCAGAATATATATGACCCTATACGCTCGATTCAGCCTTACTGATCTTTGACCTGATCTGTTCCCTTTAAGTGGTTCGTCATGGAAACCAGAAATAATTCTGGTTTTATCAAGGCCGATCTCATCAATTGTCTTAAGCCATACATAAAACTTAGATCTGATGTAACTGGGATTTTTATCCAAGTCTTTATGGACCCTATTGCTAAACTCTACAAAGTATAACATGCAACAATCCTTTTGTACACTTATTTTGTGTACATTTTAGTTTCACTATTGTTAATGCAATAAGAAAGCAGATTCTAGGTCAGCTTTCTTTGATTTAAACTGTATGCTGATCCTGATTTCGGATGATAAAACGCTCTAATCGTTTTTAAACTCATTTCTAGTAGTTCTTCCTATTGCACTATGAACAGGTTTGACAAATTTAATCTTATGTGCTAATATTAGCACATAAGATTAAAGGGGCTTATAAATGAAGAAAAATCTTAAATTATCAAAAGAAGCAAAAAAAACCGCAGATGACTTAGGCCTTTCTCAAATTGATGCTTACATGATTGATTTGAAATCAAAACTATATGTTAAAAGTGCAAATTTAATTAAAGTATCAAAATTAACGCATGCTCAGATTGCTGCTCGAATTGGGACTTCACGAAGCCGTATTAGCCGCATTGCCAATCATGGTGAAAACAGCCTTTCGATTGAATTGCTTATCAAAATTATAGCCACTCTTGATGGGACACAAGCTATTAGGTTAGCCGCATAAATTGTTGGTCTTAATTAATAAAAAAAGCAGACTTAAAGTCTGCTTTTTTTTGATTTAATCTATTTTGAAATCTGGATTTCGGATTATTATAACTAACCGAGTCTAAAGGTGGCTGGTACCTTTATTTGATCGCTTGAAGAGCGCGTTCGCGTGACCAGTTGGCTGTGATCACAGAAGCATAACTCCATGTTAAATCACGAGCTGACGTCATGTAACCGTTAAAGCGGCTGATTTGTTCTGCTAATGATCCATCTGGATTAGCGTGAATTTGTACACGTTGAAAATATTTATCGCCGATTTCAATCAAGCTTTTCGCAATGACTTTATGATCTGGTTTGTTTGTTGAAGCTGCCGCTTCTAAGATCGCCATTTCATAGTAGGCTTCTGCAACGGCTAGTGTTGTTAGCACCCAAGGATTACCACCTTGAAAGCCATCACCGTCGTAAACATCTTCTGGATAACGACCAATAGCAACGCCTGGAACATTTGGCATTTTATTGATAGGGTATAAACCTTTAAATGAATCAACGATCGTACCTAATGTGTTTTGTACTTTAGGATCAGTCCATTTGATAAATCCATCACGGTTTTCGCCGCGTAAAATACCTAGAATCACAGCAATATCAATGTTTGATTTTTTTGTGTCCATACCGCCCGCAAAGTTTAAAGTCGCAGGAATATATGAAGTATTTTTTGACTGAGTAAATACTTTAAGACTTGCAGTGATTTTTTGAGCTTCACGTAAATACCAATCACTGGCACCAAAATCACCCAGCTTTTGCGCTAATTCAGCACCTTGTAATAAAGAAGCTCGTTGAGTCATTCTTGTGAAAAAATGATCGCCTAAAACCTCTTCCCAAAGATCGAAGTTAGCATCTTTCCAGTGACGTGCTACGAATTCCAGATCGGCTTTGATCGCTGATGATGAAGGGTAATTTCCGTCGTAAAGAACAGTTTTGACGTAATTGATATCACCTTCAGCTATTTTAACATGGGCCCATTTAATCAATGTCATTGCACGAAGTGCCGGACCATCATTCTGTGGACGACCCCAAGGTAAATTGTAAGGAGTTCCATCAACATAAAACTTAGGTTCGCCTAAGCCTGTTAATGTTTGTGATTTTTGATTGCTGATAGAGAAATTAACGTAGTCTCTCATTTTTTGACTTAAATACAGTCTGTGATTGGCATCACTCGATTTTTTATAAAGATCGACAACCACATCCATCACTAAACCGGCATCACGAACCCAGTGATAGTAATAGTCTGGTTTTTCTTTTGATGGGCTAGCAATCACTGCTCCACGAGCTGTATCAGGGTATGACATCGCTTCTAAAAGCTTTTTCTCAGATGTGATAACTTGCTGATCTAGCCAGGTATCAAAAGTTGTTGCGTCGTAATTCAACATGTTTTTATTAATTTTAAATAGAATTGTTGGACTTTGGCTTTGATGAACTTGAGCCAAACTATTCTGTGCTAACACTAAAGTCAAAATGAGTGCGATTAATTTCATATATTCCCCCTGCTACATTTAGTTAATTAACAGACAACACAGTATGCAAATTAGACATTCCAATCAATACAAAAGCAGTGTATAAAACGCCCCATGAACATAATTACACGAATCAAACAAAAACAGACACCGGAATACACTGCACCTGATATAACTCCTGACAAAAAATCGAATATTCAATCTATAAATTCTTCATTCGACCAGCTTTTAGCTTTAAAAAACATTGGGTTTACCCAAATACCAGAGCGCACATACCTATTTGACGAATCAGATAGTCTAGCCCAAAAACTAAGCAAAGAATACAGCCAGTTTGTAGTCATTGGTATTGGCGGAAGCTCTATGGGGGCTCGTGCAATAGCTGAGATTTCTCATGTTAAAAATATTCATTTCTTAGATAACGTGGATGCTGTTGAATTTGAAAATGTCTGGTCCACTGTTAATACGAATCTAAAAAAGACTGGCTTCATTGTGGTTTCTAAAAGTGGCTCAACAATTGAAATTTTGTGGAATTATTCGCTGATTGAAAATCTGATGTCTAAAGCTGGTCTTAGCCTTATTGATCAAAGTTATTTTATCACAGAAAAAGTCAATAATCCGTTAGCTGCGCTAGCGAAAAAAAATAATCGCCCGCATTTAGAAATACCCGTCGATATTGGCGGACGCTTTTCAGTGTTAACACCTGTTGGGTTATTGATCGCAGGCCTTTGTAGTTTGTCGATTCCTGATATGAAAGTCGGTGCTGCAGAAGCTGTAAAAAATAAAGCAGCTGTCGTTGAGGCTTGTGATTTATTTTTACAATCTTTTAAAAGAAACGAAATCATCACTTTATTTTGGTTTTATCATTCAAACTATCGTTGGTTCGGTGGTTGGTTACAGCAATTATGGGCTGAATCTTTAGGTAAAAAAACAAATCGTCTGGGACAAAAAGCACCAGATTTTAGTACACCAATGTTCGCTACCGGGGCTAGTGATCAACATTCTATTTTACAGCAAGTAGCCCACGGAACAAAAAATAAATTTGTTTCATTTTATAGCTTTACATCAGCTGAAAAATCACAACACATTATTCAGTCTAATGTGTTTCCTGAAATTCAATTTATGAATCAACGCGCCTATGGCGATTTGATTCACAATCAAGCACGTGCAACTGAAAAAGCTTTGATATTGAATGATGTCTCAACTGCATTTTTTCATATCGATGACACAAATAAATCAAAAACTTTAGGTTATTTATTTATGTATTTTCAATTGATTGTGGGAACTTTAGGCGAACATGAAAATATTAATGCTTTTGATCAACCCGGCGTAACGTTAGGAAAAGATTTAACTTTGGGATTACTTAAGAAATAGATTTTTATTTTCTATAAAAGCGAAGCTTTTTATTTTCTAATTATAAACTGAATTTGAGCCAAACGATCGCCACCCATCCATGTTTGATCAAACGATGCCCCAAAAGCACTGTAAAAGCGCGACAAGTAGACTTCAACTTTTGTGCCAGCAAAAGGCCTGCTGACTTTTTTGAACCAGCGCCAAAGTCTGTGGCTCCACCAACCGCCCGAATGACGATAGATCGCATAATCATAATTATGATCTTGAAGTTTTACGCTGATGACTTCACCGCCGTGCTTTTCAACAAGTGTGTTAGCCAAATCGATCACATTAATTGATTTTTTTGACCACGATTTTTGTTTAGATAACGTAAATGTCCATTTATGATCTGTGTTGTACTTGCTTGGAAAATGCCCTTGCTCATAAAGATCTTCATCAGGAATAACGACAAACAAGTAGCCATCTTTTTTAAGAATTGAATACCATTCGTTCAAAGCATGAACTGGATCATGCATATGTTCCAAACAGTGTGATGAAAAAACAAAATCTAACTTTTTAGTGATATATTTTGAAATGTGATTGGCATCACCGTGTTCCATATCAAAGGGCTGCACATGACTAAATACGGGGTCATTGCCACAACCTATATCAATACCATCACCCTTTAAATAAGAGATTTCTTGATCCGACCAAATTTTTTTCGTTTTTGATGTTTCGTCAGACATAATCAGCGGTAACTAATTGTTCCTGATTCGACTAATTTTTTTTCTAAAGCATAACATAAGGTGTGATAAAGAATTTCATGTCCTTCTTGTATACGCGCTGTATTTGGCCCAGGCATAATCACGTGAAGATCAGCCATATTTTCTTTTGCTGATTTCCCGCCATCTTTACCCGTTAAACAAATTGTGTGAACTTTTTGTTTTCTGCAAACAACAAACGATTTTAAAATGTTAGGGGAATTACCAGATGTGGTAATTCCTAAAAACACATCGTTTGGTCTAGCCAGTGCTTCTAATTGTCTTGAAAAAATATCATCGTAACTAAAATCATTACCAGCCGCAGTGATGATCGATGTATCGACCGTTAAAGCCACAGCGCGAATTGGATCACGATTTTGGTTCAATTTAACAACAAGTTCAGCCACTAAATGTTGAGCATCAGCTGCTGAACCTCCGTTGCCTGCCACAAAAAGTGTTCCACCGGATTTTAAACTTTGAAAAATGATTTGCACCATTTGTTCAAAGTTTTCATGTAAAGCTGAATGATCTAAAATTGTTTTAATATTATTTAATGCGTCTTGGGCTGCTTCTTTTAATAAATTTTTTGCAGATATTGTCATAATAATCCTTTAATCTTAGTTTTTAAGTAATCAGAAAGACCTTCTTTTAAATCAGGTCTTTCAAGAGCTAATTCAATGTTAGCTATAATAAAGCCTAACTTATCGCCAGCGTCAAAACGACGTGTATTAAAACTATAAGCTGATAAATGTGATCTTTGAGCTAATAAATTCATTGCATCTGACAGTTGGTATTCACCGTTAACACCAGGTTTTATTTCACCTAAACATTTCATAATCTCTGGTTGAAACACATAACGACCAGGCAAAGCCCATGTCGAAGGTGCTTTCTCAGCTGTTGGCTTTTCAATAACTCCAACTACTGATTTGCCAATCGCCAAATCTTTAGCCGTCATTTTAAGACTATCAGATCCTAAATCAACTAAACCGTATTTATGCGAATCTTTTTTATCAATGGGTAATACCCAAACTGAACTTTGCTGATTTTTAATTGTTTGTTCGATCAGAAAACTGGTCACATTTTCATCTTTGGTTTTTGAAAGAGTAATCTCATCACCTAATAACACAGCAAAAGGTTGATCACCAATCACAGATTCAGCACATTTTATAGCGTGACCTAGCCCTAAAGCTGCTTTTTGTCTTAATGAAATGAGGTTGATGTTATCACGGATGTGGTTAATTTCTTTCAGTAAACTTTCTTTGCCGTCTTGAATCAGTTTAGTTTCTAGTTCATAGCTAACGTCAAAAAAATCTTCGATGGCTGTTTTGCCACGACCTTGGATCAAAATAATATCTTCAATCCCAGCTTGAACAGCTTCTTCGATCACATATAAAATTGTTGGACGATCAACGATTGGAAGCATTTCCTTAGGAACAGTTTTGGTCGCTGGGAAAAATCGTGTGCCTAAACCAGCCGCAGGAATGATTGCTTTTTTGATCGAATGATAGGCTTTACTTGAACCAGATGACATGTCTTTAAATTGCCTTGAGTTTTAACTTTGATCAAGGAATATTAAGCCTATGCAAATGCCTTTCAACTTAACCTTTGACTCAGCAAAACTTAAAAAAAGTGATTTCTGGTTGGCTATCTCTTTAGGATTACTAGCTATCTCTTTATTCGTCTCTAAATCAGGTTTAACGGCATTTTTTCTAACAACACTTCTGTTGTGTATCGCAGCCAAAAAATACCGTGAGATCTGGCTAAAAGACAAAACAGTGCTTGTGATTTCTTCGCTCTATTTTTTGGCTATCGCTGCAGGTCTTTTTTCGGAAGCAGGCCTTGCTGCGTCTTGGTCAACCTTAAAAATGTGGCCATACGCTTTAACAGCTATCATTGCCGCAGTTGCCTATGAAAAAAATTATCATCTTAAAATGAAGTGGGCTTTTTATATTGGCCTTACAATAGGCGGAATTAAAGCTTTAACTGTTTTAGCTTCTAGATGGGACCCCGAATCTCTTCAATTTATCCGAATCAACAGCTTTTGGGACATCGGCCGTTGGGGTACGTTTACGAGCGTTTTTTGTATCGGCATATTTCCTCATATTATTTTAAAAAGAACTTATGACAAAATATTTTTCTTAAAAGTGTTTTTATTTTTGTTTTCATTTTTACTGCTTTTTATGTCGAATACGCG
>JAYSQO010000022.1:0-35103 GCA_043721535.1 Bdellovibrio sp.
CCCAAACGAATGCCCAACTTATAAAAAAGACCACTTTGATTGTCGCAAATGTAAACCAGGTCAACATGATTGCAGACGCTGCATGAAGGACCACAAAGAAAGTACTTCAAAAGATAAGCACGGCAAAAACCATAAAGACTGTAAAAAGCCTAAAAAAGACTGCAAAGATAAAGATAAAGATAAAAAAGAGAACTGTAAAAAGTCTAAAAAGGACTGTGATAAATCTAAAAAAAGCAAGCCTTGTGACTTAAAACACTAAGGCTAAAAAAAGGGAGCATCAAGCTCCCTTTTACTTTTCCGATCTAGTGTTTAGTCTTTTTTCTGTAACGCATATTTAAAATTTCGACAATAAACGAGAATGCCATTGCGAAGTAAATGTAACCTTTAGAAACATGACCGCCCATGCCTTCAACAGTTAACATCACACCAATCAGTAATAAAAAAGATAGTGCTAATATTTTAATGGTTGGATGCTTTTCAACAAAATCATTAATCGAACTGGCTGACATTAACATAATCACCATTGATAACAGCATGGCGACAACCATAATTGAAACTTGGCTGACCATCCCCACTGCTGTGATCACTGAATCCAGTGAAAATACAATATCTAATAAAATGATTTGAATCAAAATACTTGTTACATTGGCATATATTTTTTTATTGATATTTGCTGCCGTGCCAGCTGCCTCTGGATGCAATGTGTCTGGTTCGCCTTCAACTTTGTGATGAATTTCGTAAGTAGCTTTAGCGATCAAAAACAACCCTCCAGCTAGCATGATAAAATCACGACCGGAAAATCCTCTATCCATCACTGTCATAAATGGCTCAGTTAAACCCATGATCCAACTTAATGAAAACAATAAGCCTAAACGAACAATCAAGGCCAACATGATTCCGATATTACGAATACGATCGCGCTTTGTAGGATCTAGTTTAGCAACTAGAATTGAAATAAAAATAATATTATCTATTCCCAAGACAGTTTCCATAGCTGTTAATGTCAATAAGGCAATCAGTGTCTCGGTATTTAAGAATTGTTCCATTTATTATCCTTTACTAGCTTTGATCTAAAATTTGAATTAAATCTACCCAACGATGTCTATAGACTTCAAGATTTTTTTTCCATTCTTGCTTGAGTTGTTCATCTGATCGATCTGTAATCAATTTAAAACTGTGAAATGGAATTTGATGATTTTTGCAAACCTGTGCCATGGCAAAAGCTTCCATATCATAAACATTATAATGATTTGTATTTTTTGCGATCTCAATGAAATCAGCTGACCCACAGAAACCAGTTTTAAGATTTGTGATCGTATTTGTTTTAATAAAGCTATTTATTTGCGGCAACACATCGCCGCGCTGGCAAAATTGATTAATTTCAACGATTTCACCAATAGGGAAATGTGTTGATCCTGCTGTGCCAAAATTAAAAATCGCATCAGGCTTATGATTCAGTATTTCCTCAGTGCAAATCTGCGTTGCAGAAATAAGCCCCATACCCGTGTATTTTACAAAATAACCCAGCTCTTCAATAATCCCGTTAGATTCACCCTTTAATGCCATAAGGATAAGCACTTTTTTATAAGGAGTGTTCTGAAATTGGTTCAATTTTGTCTCTGATATTGCCACAGTTTCACATTATCGCTATGACATCTTTATGACAACACTTAATCTTGATGAGCATCTTGATCTGATCGAAAAAATCATCACTATATGCAAACGATTGCATGCTAGAAATATGCTTTCTGCAGCTGACGGAAACATCAGCTACCGTGTAAGCAATAATTTTATTTTAATTACACCATCAGGCATCGCAAAAGCTTTTATGACCGCAAAAGATATTGCTGTGATCAACATCGACGGTGAAGTTCTTTTTGGTAAACCCTCTACTGAAAGATTAATGCATTTAGAAATTTTTAAAAATTGTGAAAAAGCCAAAGCTGTTGTTCACGCACATCCCACGACTGCGATTGCATGGTCTATTGCGCGTCCTGATTTAAATAAACTACCTAGCGACTGTCTATCTGAAGTTATTTTAGCCACTGGTGATATTCCGTTTGCTGACTATGCCCGTCCTGGCACATTAGCCATGGGTGATGTTCTTAAGCCTTTTTTACCACAACATCGCGCGCTGATTCTACGCCGTCATGGGGCAGTCACGTGGGGCGAGGATTTAGACGAAGCTTACCGTGGTATGGAACGTATTGAAAATTCCGCACAAATATTAGCTGAAGCTGTTAAATTAGGGGGATTACATCCTTTGCCTGCTGAAGAAGTTAAATATCTTTATGAACTGAGAAAAAAAATCGGGGATATTTTACTTTAATGGATTTTTTAAAACTAGAATCATTATCACTTCGATTTTCCTATTCAAAAGATTTAAAAACTTGTGACTATTTTATTTTAGATCAAACTCAATTACCCGCACGAGAAAACTGGATCAAAATTAATTCCACTGAAATGATGATTGAAGCTATCAAAAAACTACAAGTTCGCGGAGCCCCTTTAATTGGCGTTGCAGCAGCATTAGGTTTAGCTCAATCGGCTATTCTAGGCGCAACGACAACAGAACTATTGGACAAAGCCCAAAAACTTTATGATTCTCGTCCCACTGCTGTGAATTTGATGGTGTGTATTGATCGCATGCGAACAATACTAAAAAAAGACTCCACAGTTCTTTCAATTTTATCCTTAGCTGTTCAAATTTTTAATGAAGATGTTGATTTATGTCTTCAGATTTCTAAAAACGGAGCTGACCTAATTCAGGACGGTGATCAAATACTGACCCATTGTAACACTGGGGGGTTAGCTACCGCTGGTGTTGGCACAGCTTTAGGTGTTATTAAAATGGCTCATGAATCAGGAAAAAAAATTCATGTTTATGTTGATGAAACACGACCCTTATTACAAGGTGCGCGATTAACAGCTTGGGAACTACAGAAGTTAAATATTCCAATGACTTTAATCACTGATAATATGGCAGCGCACTTGATGCAGAAAAAAAAAATCACCAAAGCCATCGTAGGCAGTGATCGCATTGCCCAGAATGGTGATTTCGCCAATAAAATTGGAACCTATTCAGTGGCAGTCAATTGCTTCTATCATCATATTCCTTTTTATATGGCGGCACCCTATACAACAATTGATTTTGATTGCGTCAGCGGCGATTCCATCACGATCGAGCAGCGATCTGCCCGTGAAGTTACAGGGGCTACAGGACATTTCGGAAGTATTAACTGGTCACCTGAAAACTGTGCCGTTTACAACCCATCTTTTGATGTGACTCCAGCTAAATTAACAACGGCATGGATCACTGACCGCGGTGTTTATACTCAAAAAGATATCGATAAAGGCGTATTTAAATTTAATAAATAGGGGTAACTCATGATTGCAGTCTTTGGTGGTTCGGGTTTTGAAAAATTTGATGGCTTTCAAACAGTTGAAAAAATAAAAACTGAAACGCCTTTTGGTGATCATTCAACTGGCTTAAAAAAAGTTAAGGTCGAAGGGACTGAGTTTTTATTTTTATCTCGTCATGGTGAACATCATGAACTATTGCCTAGCGAAATTAATTATCGTGCTAATATTTTTGCCTTTAAAAAATTGGGAGCTAAAGCCATCGTTTCTTTTAGCGCTGTGGGCTCGCTCGAAAAAGATTTAGCCCCTGGTGATTTAGTGATTCCCTATCAATACATTGATCGCACAAAAAGTCGTGCTCACACTTTTTTGGGCGAAGGTCTTATTGGCCATGTGTCTTTAGCTAAACCCATTTGCGAAATCATGGCTGAAAGATTAAAGGAACTGACTGCAAAAATGAGTCACAAAACCCATTATAAAAAAACCTATGTCTGTATTGAAGGCCCTTATTTTTCAACCCAGGCTGAATCCCATAGCTACAGACAAATGGGTGCCAACATTATCGGAATGTCCAATTTTCCAGAATATGCATTGGCCCGCGAAGCAGGTCTTCCTTATTTACCATGTTGCTTTGTCACAGATTTTGATTGTTGGGATGATTCAATTCCTCACGTCACTGTTGATGAAGTCATTAAAGTGATGAAATCAAATAATCAAAAAGCATTTACAGTCTTAAAAGCAATTTTAAAAACAATTGAAATCTACAAAGGCAGTTTAGCTTATGAGGGTGGGTTAAAATCAGGATTATTTATGTCAACAGATGCCATACCCGAAAGTAAAAAAGCCTGGGTTCAAATGTTACAAAAAAATTAATTATTCTGGATTTTGAGTTTGATACAAAACAAGATCTTCGATGATGCTTTCAATGCGTGATTTTTGATTTTCTGTCACTAAAACTAAAGACATTCCCATAAGTGCTGCACCAGTTTTGCCAACGGCAAAAAATCTGACCTCGGCATCACAAACAACCTCTGCCCGTTTGTAAATTTGAAATTGAATCCGAGCAATTTTTTCTTTTTGCAAACTAAATTTAGGTTCTTTAATTTCAAATTTAATACCTGATTTAGAAATATCTAAAACTCGGGCATCCATTTTACCTTTAGTTTCTAAATCCCAAACATGAGCTAATTGATTCCACTTCGGCGGAATCACATACCTTAGTTCTTTTCTTCGCTTTAAGTGAACAACCTTAATATTTTTACTGAAACAAATTTTATTTTGAAATTGTGTGAGTAAAGTTTTTACGAAATAAATTTCAGATCCAACTGAAAACTTAATCGTTGCAATCCCTTTAGCTTCAGCCAGACGATCAAAATGTTCGGTATCTAAAATAACTTTGGTGTCTAAAAATCCGCTGATCATGGTTTTATAGGCTGTTGGGTCGTTTTCAGGCTTTACGACAAGATCTGTTTTTAATAAAAAGCTTTGCTGAAGAACGACTAATGATTCTTTTTCATCAAGTTCGACTAAAAATTCTGGTGTTTGTGGGGCTGGATTGTTCGACATACAACTTTCTGTTAGGACTTTAGATTAACAGGTTCCAACTTAACTACAACACTAAGACAGACTTAAGGGCAGATTAAGCCCCAGATAAGTTTAAGATTTTGTTAAAAATAGTAAAAAAATAATGATCAAGCCATCGTATTGATGATTCGCCTGACTGCTCCATTTTTTGAGACTTTTGTAAGTAGCCCACATGACCACCATATGGTACGAAAGTTTTATGAACTGAATCGGACCAGTTTGCCGTCGCATAATGTTTAAATTCAATAAACGGATCATCTTGACTGGTTAAAATAAATGTTGGCGTTTTAATTTGATGAAGGTATTTTTTTGCACTGCACTTTTCGTAATAATCCTGTGCATTTTTAAAAGAGCACATTTTAGAAGTAAACCTATCATCAATCAAATAAGTTGTACCAAAAGTCGGAAGCTTTTCGTTAAAATCAAATTGATCAATCATTTTTTTTAAAAGAAAATAGAACCTTAAATCATAAATTTTATTTAACCCGCTATTTAATTTTAAACTGGCCGATTCTAAATCAATCGGTGCATTCACTGTTATACCATAATCTGGCATAACATCACCCTGTCTTTGGCAAAGCATGTTTAAGACCATACTGCCACTCATTGAAAATCCTGCAGCTATAATTTTATCTTTCGGAAATTGCAATCGCACAAAATGAATCACTTGTGAAGCATCTTCACCACGACCTGAATGATACGGCTTTTTCGATTTACCATAGACAGACTCTGTCCCACGAAGATCAACCATCACAACACTAAAACCAATATCAGCAGCTATTTTAGCTGTTCTTTGAACATAATCAGATTTGTGACTGCCGGATAATCCATGAAATAAACAAACTGTATAGGGCCTAGTTCCCCGATAAATGTGTAATCCTAAACTATCACCATCTGAAAGTTTTAACTCATCTAATGTCGTTTGACGATCAAACTGCGGCGATGAAATTAAATGCCCAAGCAAAGTCTGCGAATGACCAGTCAGCCAATTAATATAAGGCTTAATCGGCTTTAAATTAAGATCAATCTCATTAAATTGCATCAGTTTAAATTACCAGATCTCTAAACGATCAGCTTCAGGTAAAAACAATTTATTTTTACTGTTACATGAAAACGCCTCGTAAAAACCCTTTTGATGTTTAACTTGTTCGTTAATACGCGCGTAACCTAAACTATGTGGATCAGTTTTTAAAAGTTTTTCCTTTGTTTTTTCACGCATCTGCCCGCACCACAATCTAGCGTAAGCCACGAAAAATTTCTGTTTATCGCCAATTGCCCCTTCACCTTTAGGAAAAGCCGCATTGTACGCAAACGTTACCCCAACAAGATCAGCCACGTTTTCACCTAATGTAAGACTTCCGTTATGACCGATTTTGCTAAACTGATCAGATAGTTTTTGTCCACGAGCCTTAAACTTTTCAACGTCTTCATCGGTCATCCACTGCTTAAGTTTACCATTCACATCAAACTTAGATCCTTGATCATCGATGCCATGACCTAATTCATGGGCTATAACTGTTCCTACTGCACCAAGGTTTTCAATAAGATCACCTTCAGAAACGAAAAATGGATACTGAAGTATTCCTATAGGCATCACAAATTTATTAATTGTCGGGTCATAATAGGCATTTACT
Organism: Bdellovibrio sp.; assembly: GCA_043721535.1. GTDB lineage: Bacteria > Bdellovibrionota > Bdellovibrionia > Bdellovibrionales > Bdellovibrionaceae > Pseudobdellovibrio. The sequence goes on from JAYSQO010000022.1 coordinate 6,579, forward strand.
GTTAATGGCCCCATGCCCCACGCCTGTTGATTCACACCTTCTCTTAATTTTTTATAAGTCATTTTTTGACCTAATTCAGATAGTTTTTTAGCATTTTCATAGGGCTTTGTTGCGCTATAACTTTGAATCGGTTTGAAGTCCCATTCTTTATCAGTATACGGTTGAATCAATTGTAGTTTTGCTTTTTCAGTTTTTTCGATAGCGGCTTTACGACTTTTTTCTGATAGCCATTTATTGTTTTTAAGACCTTGAATAATTGATGCACGAACTTTGGCAGCTGTATCTAACATTTTCTTTTTCGGAAAATTCGGGAATAAACGCGGCATCATTTCTTGATCTAATTCTAAACCAAATGAACCCATTACTGCGTTCGTACAGCGCTCTTGACGATCTGGTCTAACCGGCGAACCACCTAAATATTTAAAACTGAAATCGAGTCGTTTTTTATAAAGTTCAGGGTATGCATCGTCCATAAAACTGCGCGCACTTCTGAAAATATACATGTCTTTCAAGGCCTGTAGATTTTCTTCTTTTTCTAATTCAATTTGAGCAAAAGTAAAACTTTCAGGCATGAAATCGCGAATCAAAGTTTTTTTAGGAATATATGACTTAAATAAACTTTCTAATTGAAAAGCTGCATTGTCAGTTAAAAATTTATTGCGATCGACATATCTTGGCTGAGTCCATCTTTGTCTAAATTCTGCTGGGTACGGGTAAGTTTTAATAAAGCGTTTTTCGAAATTAACAACGGCTTCTGCGCGTTTTAAATGTTCAGATTTTTTTTCATCTGGGTAAATTGTATTTAAAAATTCAGCCATTAATTGAATGTAAGCCTCTATAAGGTCTTTATTGTCGTAATAGCTGTGTTCAGGCAAAAACATAAAATCAATATCAAAATAAATATCATAGTCTGTTGGTTTGCTAATGTTCGGTGATAAACCAAAACCTGAAAAAGACCATTTTTCATTTGATATGTTTTCAACGTTTAATTTAATAAAATCATCCATTGATTTTACTTTTTCAATATCCGATTTCAATTCTTTTACTAAAAATTGTTCTTCAATGATGGCTTCTTTTTCATTCATACAAGCCATGTACCAATTTCTCATTTGTTCTGCACGCTTTGGTAATTTTTTTTCATTTTCAATATTTTTAAAAAAAGTTTTTTTCTTTTCTAAAATGCGTTCATCAGAATCATCAAATGCAAAGGTATGTGCGCTACGATCTTCGCGTAATTTAAATGATTTTTCGACTGACCCACAGACATACTGATGAAAGTCATCACAAGGGCTTACTTTTAAATCTAAAATGAATTCTCTTTTTTCAGGAATTTCCGTACCACTCTGTACGCCACTAACAGTGGCTTTTGCCTGCTGTACAGTCAGTAAAAGACATAAAAAAATAGAGCAAATAATCCAATTGGCTGTTTTCATACAAGTCATCCCACCCTTAGGTTTAAAAACTCGTTTATTTTGTCATTATTTAGCTCTTGCGTGAAGCTTTTTCTACACAGTCCATACAGAACAGTGACAGCGCCCTATTTTAGTTTCATAATGCCCTAATCAACTTATATTTCCAGCCGGAGGTTAACAGTCTATGTCAGTGCCATTTATTGATCTTAAATCACAATATTTAGCTCTTAAAAATTCAATCGATAGCCGTATCCAAAAAGTTTTAGAAAGTGGCGCCTACATCAACGGTCCTGAAGTCGCTGAACTTGAACAGAAACTGGCTTTACATACAGGCACAAAACATTGTTTAGCAGTTGCTAGCGGAACTGACGCGTTGCTAATGCCTATGATGGCACTAGGAATTGGTCCAGGCGATGAAGTCATCACCACAGCATTTTCATTTATTGCGACAGCTGAAACAATTGTTTTAGCTGGTGCCACACCAATCTACGTCGATATCGATCGTAAAACATTTAATATTGATGTTAAAAAAATTGAACAAGCGATCACACCAAAAACAAAAGCCATCATGCCAGTTTCACTTTATGGTCAAGTTGCTGATCTTGATGAAATTAACGAACTGGCTAAAAAGCATAATTTATTTGTCATTGAAGACACGGCGCAATCTTACGGTGCAAAATATAAAAACAAAAAAAGTGGAGCTTGCACAATCGCTGCGGGAACCTCTTTTTATCCTGCAAAACCCCTAGGCTGCTATGGTGATGGTGGGGCCGTTTTCACAAATGATTCAAATCTTTATACTGTGATGAAAGAAATTCGCGAACACGGATCCGAAAAAAGATATTACCATACCCGCTTAGGTATTAACGGTCGTTTAGATACTATTCAATGCGCTATTCTACTTTCTAAATTAGAACGATATGACTGGGAAGTTGAACAAAGAAATAAAATTGCTGATAACTTTTCAAAATCATTTAAAGGCTTAGATAAAGTTGATCCTCTATTTTCAACTCCGTTAGTTAAAGAGGGTAATCAAAGTGTTTGGGCTCAGTACACGGTGACGATTACAAACCGTGAAGCTTTCCAGAAAAAAATGCAAGAGCTTGGCGTGCCAACAACAGTTCACTACCCAATGACAATGCCTGATCAACCTTGGTATTCAAAAAACACTCCACAAAGACATGACATTAGTCATTCACGCTGGGCCGCTCAACATGTAATTAGTTTACCTATGTTTCCTGATATGAACTCTGAAATCCAACAAAAAATTATCGACGCAGTTCTAGTGGCTGTTGAATTTTCAATAAAGGCTTAATCAATGACAGAATTTAAACCGCTTCCGCAAACCGTTACCCTTGAATCAAAATATGGAAACATCACGTGGGGTGATGGAAAAAGTTTTGTGCTTTTTGCGGGCCCAGATATTATCGAAGATGATGCAATGGTGATTGAAACAGCACAAGAAATTAAGCGTGTAACCACAGCTTTAGGAATACCTTGGATTTTAAAATGCTCTTTTGATAAGGCTAATCGTCAAAGTTTGAAAAGCTTTCGCGGGCCAGGCATGAGCCAAGCTTTAAAATCACTTGAAAAAATTAAAGTCAGTGTCGGTTGTAATTTTTTAACTGATGTTCATGAAACAACACAGGTTGCAGAAACAGCTCAGTATGCAGAAGTTTTACAAATTCCAGCATTTTTGTCTCGTCAAACTGATTTATTAGTTGAAGTCGCTAAAACCGGGCGTGTGATTCATATTAAAAAAGGGCAATTTTTAGCACCATGGGATATGAAAGCCATTGCACAAAAAGCTGTGCAAACAGGTAATAGTAAAATTTTACTATGTGAACGCGGAACAACATTCGGTTACAATCGATTAGTCAATGACATGACAGGCTTAGTCGAAATGCGAAGACTTGGTTTCCCTGTCATTATGGATTGCACTCATTCAACACAATTGCCTGGCGCAACTGGCGAATCCAGCGGTGGTCGTGGTGATATGGTTTGGCCTTTAGGTCGTGCGGCTATTGCGATCGGTGTTGATGGTATTTTTCTTGAAACTCATCCTAATCCTGAAAAAGCGCTTTGCGATGGACCAACATCTTTACCATTGAAAAACTTAGAAACTGTTCTTAAGAATTTAAAAGCTTTATTTGAAACTCATAAAATAAATTAGTTGATGAATTTTTTAAAAAAATATATTCGTATTTTAATAAGTTTTGTTTTGATCGCTGTTGTGGTCAAAATGGGGCTTGTTAAGCTGGATGATGTTTTTGGTTCACTCAAAAATCCACTTATTGTTTTAGGCGGTCTGATTTGCCTAAGCCTACAAGCTGTTGTTTTTGCTCTACGTTGGAGAACCATAGTCAACACCCACTTAAAACAATCCCCATCACAAAGTCATGACTATAAAATACCCACGGCCATTAAGCATAATTTTATTGGTCAGTTTTTCAATTTTTTTATACCCAGCGGTGTTGGCGGCGATTTAGTTAAGGCCTACACTGTTTCAAAAGACGAACACATCACTAAACATAATACATTTTCATTAGTCACTGTTGATCGTGTTTTAGGTTTATTCTCGATGATTTTATTTTCAACGATTTTTTTGTTTATCGAATATCTTAAAGGCATGCCAGAAAACTTGGCTTATTTCTTACATATATCTTTAGGCTTACTGTCTATAGCCTGCTTGGGCCTAATCACAATCTATAATTCACAGCACGTAATAGTAAAATTAAAACCAATCGCAAACCAAAAACTTGTTAAAACTTTTATTCACTTTCTAGAGCATACGCAAATGAACATGCGACTTTGCTTGCAAAATAATGTTTTTTTTAAAGTCATCAGCATCAGTTTTCTAGCGCAAATTTTATCAATTAGCTTTCTTTATTTTGTGGCCCGAAACCAAACAGGACAGGAAATATCACTTTTACAATTTATTCCATTAGCCTGTTTTGCTTTTATGTCGTCAGCTGTTCCATTGACGCCTGCAGGGATTGGTGTTGGTCAAGCTGCATTTTACTTTATTTTTTCTTTCATCAATACACCGATCGCATTAGCTGTCACAACTGGGATCAGTCTGATGCAGTTTTTTCAGCTATTGATTAGCTTGCCTGGTGGATACTTTTTTTTAACAAATAAACAAACGCTAAAAAATATCATTAAGGAGACCACGTGACTCTTATAATTAAACAATTTATTAATTTTGTTAAGTTACTTCATTCAGAAAATGGAACAAAACAAATTGCCTGGGGCTTAACACTAGGTGTGATCTTAGGATTTTCACCGTTTTTTTCATTGCAAACATTTTTTGTTTTTTTAATTTTGTTCGCTTTTCGCGTTCAAATCGGAGCCGCTTTTTTGTCGGCATTTGTTTTTAAATTCATTGCCTATCTAATCGATCCTGCAGCTAACTTATTAGGGAAGTGGGCCTTGGAAGATCAAACTCTTCGCCCTATCTGGACCATGTTGTACAACATGCCCATTATTCCCTACACGCGCTTTAACAACAGTATCATCATTGGAAGTTTTCTTTTTGCTGTTTTACTTTCACCATTTTTTTATTTTGGCTTTATTAAGCTGATTCAAAAATACCGCACGACTATTGTTCAAAAATTTGAATCGTCAAAAGCTTGGAAGGCTTTTAAAAGCACTCGGTTTTATATATGGTACAGCAAATACCAAGATCTTTACGGACAACAGTAATTTTATTTAATTTTTAACTTTTATTTTTTGGAGATATTATGATTGAAAAAAAACCTAAAAAACAAGGGCCTATCCGCTGGAATGCGATTGCTATTTTTGCCATTCTTATTTTACTTTTTTGGATTTACTTTAAATTATTTTTTGATAGCCACATGAAATCTTTTATGGAATGGGCTGGCTACAAAGCCATGGGCACTGAAGTTAATATCAGCAAGCTTGAAACAACATTCGCTAGCGGCCAAATCGCGATCACACAAATTCAGATCACCAGCGCCGAAAAACCCGATTTTAATTCTATTGAATTAGGGTCTATTCGATTTGGATTTAGTTGGGATGCGCTGCTACGCCTTAAATTCGTTGTTGAGGAAATGACCGTGGAATCCGTTCAGTTTATGTCTAAGCGCGCTTATACTGGCAAGGTCGCCCCGCCTGAACCTCCATCACCAGACAAGCCATCATTAGTTAGCCAACTGCAAGACCAAGCTTTAAATAAAGTTGAAAGTAAAAATAATATCTTGGGTGATTTTACGGCATTTCTTAAAACTGGAGACTACAAACAACAATTAAATTCGATTGAATCACAACTTGAATCAAAAAAATTAGCAGAAGAACTTGAAAAAAAATGGAAACTCAAGCAAACAGACTGGGATCAACGAGTCAAAAATCTTCCGAAAGAAAAAGACTTTGCTGAGTTCAAAAAACAATTTGAATCAATTAAATCTAAAGATTTTAAAACGCCTCAAGAATTGAATGAATCTATTAAAAAGTTCAATGAACTTAAAAAGCAAGCTGATGATAAAGTTAAAATCGTTAACGACTTTAAAAATGATCTAAAAACTGATCTTAAAGCGATCGAAACAGATTATAAAACTTTAGATGATAAGATTAAATCAGACATCAATGCGATTAAAGATCGTCTAAAAATTCCTAAAATAAATGCTGGCGATATTGCTAAGTCTTTATTTATGGATTATTTAACACCTTATATTTCAAAACTTGATCATGCAAAAAATCTAGCTGTTAAATACTTACCACCTAAATACTCAAAAATGATTACTGAGAACAAAAAGGACAAAGCAAATGAGGATACTTCTGATGATATTCAGCCTCACCCGCGCGACAATGGTGTTACCTATGAATTTCCGGTTACAACGGGTTACCCACTGTTTTGGATTAAAAAAATCAGCATCAGCTCAAAATCAAATAGCCAAACTGACTACGGTGATATTGAAGGCCTAATCACTAACGTTGTGTCAAATCAAAGACAAATCAACAAAACAACAGAATTAAATATCCATGGCGATTTTAAATCAAAAAATATTACGGGATTAAAAGTTTACGGACTATTTAATAATTTAAAAGAACAGCCACTGGTGAATTTTAATTTTGCAGTTAAAAATTACCCACTACAAAATATTGATCTTGTGAATTCTCCGGATGGAAAAATTAGCTTACCTTCATCATCGATGGCGATTAATCTTGAAACATCTACTGAAGGTTTTAAAGATTACAGAATCGCTTTAAATAACAATTTTTATAACGCGCAGTTTGTAGCTGAAGCCCAAGATAAAAATGTGAACGAACTTGTTAAAGGTGTTTTTAGCCAAATCACAGAATTTGATTTATCCGCGAAAGCCCAAGGTGAATTATCAAGTTTGAATTTTGATATTGAGTCTAGTCTAGGTCGTCAGTTAGAAAAAGCTTTTAGCGCCACGATACAGCAAAAAATTGATGAAATTAATAACGAGATCAAATCAAAAATTGATAAAGAAATTGGTCAATTCAAAGCCCAGTTCGAAAAACAAATCCAACAGTTTACAAAAGGCTACAGCGCAGATGCCCAAGGTGCAGAATCACAATTAAGTAACCAAAAAAGTGCCATTGATAATAAAGTTGATTTAGCTAAAAAAGACCTAGAAAATAAAGCCAAGGATAAGATTAAAGACCAAGGCAAAAAGGCCTTAGATGATCTTAAAAAGAAACTTAAGTTCTAGCTGAATCTTTAATTCAAAAATAATTTAGAATTTTTTATAAAAATTGTAAGTTATTTTTGAATTAAGAAAAAACTAAACTTTATAATCAAGGATGATTATTATGAATAAAAAAATCACGGCATTCGCCACTGTGTTAACTCTTCTTATCGGCCAAAGTGTTTACTTCAATAAAAGCAATCATTCATCTGTTCGTTATGACCAAAAACGACTTATTGTAAAAGCCAAATCAATAATCGCTTTTGAAAATATTCAAAATATTGAAAGTGTACGTCATTTCTTTGATGACATATATATTGTTCGGGTTTCTCAATTAGAAAAAGCTGAACGGGCTTTGAAAGAAAATTCAAATATCATTTCTGTTGAAAGAAACAGAATTCAAAAAGTTGATTTAGCGAACGAACAATCACTTCCCTATTTTGAAACACCGATCAATCAACGTGTTCCAAGAAACGATCTACTGAAATCAGAACATTTTAATGATCCAGGTGTTTCTTCGATGTGGCATTTCAGAGATGCAAAACAAGCTGGAATTACTTTAGATAAAGCCTACACAGCACTGAAAGATAAAGCGTCACAATCTGTGATCGTTGCCGTTGTTGATACCGGTGTTGATTACACTCATGAAGATCTAAAAGATGTGATGTGGGTTAACAAAGGCGAAATTCCAAATAATAATATTGATGATGATAAAAATGGTTATGTTGACGATATCAACGGTATTAACACTTCAGAACGTGACCCAAACGGTGATGCGACTAACAAAATCATGGACAAACATTCACACGGATCACACGTCAGCGGAATTATCGCAGCCAAACAAAATAATAATAAAGGTGTTGCGGGTATTGCTTCAAAAGTGAAAATTATGGCTGTTAAATCTGTTCCTGCTGATGCAGATGAAACCGATATTGATATTGCAGAAGCTTTTCTTTACGCTGCAAAAAATGGAGCCAAAATCATCAACTGCAGTTTCGGCAAAAGAATAAACGAAGGCCAAAATTTAATTCCAGACACTTTAAAATACATTGCTGATGATTATGGAGTTCTTGTTGTCATTGCCGCTGGTAATTACACACAAAACATTGATAAGAACCCTATTTACCCGGCCTCACATAAGAATGAAAATACACTTGTTGTGGCTTCTACAACATCAAGTGCAGATTTAAGTTCATTTTCTAATCATGGCTTTATTGGCGTAGATGTCGCTGCCCCGGGGGATTCGATCTATTCAACTGTTCTTAACAACAAATACGCTATGTATTCAGGTACATCGATGGCAACACCTGTGGTCGCAGGCATAGCTGCAGAGATCTGGTCACACTACCCGCACCTAAAATATAACGAGATTAAAGATCTTATTATGAAATCTGCGACTTATTCTGATATTCTAAAAAAGAAAGTTGTCTCTGAAGGCCGCGTCGACCTGTACAACTCCTATCTATTCGCAGAAAAACTGTAAATTTTTAGTAAAACGGATTTTGATTCAATTTTAAAAAATAATTTTTTAAAATTGAATCAAAAATGTAACTAAAACTTAGCTCTAAAATTTTAATCTAAATTTTTTCCAGTCGACCACTGTTAAGAATCTTTCAGTTTGATCATTATTATAAAAAACTACTGTCGATGGCAGTCTGTCTATTCTAAGATACTTTTGCAGTTCAGTGTTTTTATCCCAAATCTGGAAGTAATCAGGATTATTTAATTCATTAAAGCTTTTTAAAAATTTAGTGATATCAGGTGATTCATAATCAAGTGACACTAAAACAATCGCCAATTCACCCGATTTGATTTGTTTTTCATTGGCCTTAAGATAATCAATCAGTTCAGGTAGTTCATTAATACAAGGATCACACCAAGAAGCCCACATGTGCACGATTACTGCTTTAGCTTGATTAATTTTGCTAATTCGTTCAGATAGCTGGGCTTTAGGAATCGCTTCACCTTGGTAGCTATAAAGACTTAGCTGGCTTGTGTAATCCAAAAACATTTTCTGAGTCATCAACGCTTCAGTGTAAACGTCACTTTTTTTGAAGGTCGAATAGGACATGTAATTTTTAACATAAAAAATACCGATCACTGAAACCAACATGATCACTGAAAAAACAACGAGTAGTTTTATTTTTGAGTTCTTCATAGCTTCTCCTGCGAATCGTTAATTCGTTATTTTTATTAAAAAAAAAGCCTGATTGCTCAGGCTTTTTTAGTTAATTTCTACTTTGATTTACAAAACTATTTATTTGCAAAGTTGTAAGCTCTTGAAACTGTTTTCATCTTACGAACTGATTTTTTAGATTTAGCTGCTGCTACTGAAGTTGCTTTTTTAGCTTTACTTGCAGCTTTAACAGTCGCTTTATCTTCTTTTTTGTCAGCTTTTTTATCTGTTTTAGCAGGTAAAACGGCTTTAAAATCGTAATCAACGAATTCAAGGAATGCCATCTCTGCTGCATCACCAGGTCTACGACCTATTTTTACAACACGAGTGTAACCGCCATCACGATCTTTAAAACGTGGAGCAATTGTTTTTACTAATGAAATAGCCATTTCTTGATTAGCTAATCTAGAGATTAGAAGACGTAAAGAATTCAAATCACCTTTGCGACCAAGTGTAACTGCTTTTTCAATGTGTCTACGAACTTCTTTAGCGCGAGTCACAGTCGTTTTAATACGACCATGTTCTACTAAGGAATTCATAAGACCTCTGATCAAAGCTTTTCTTGGACCAGATTTACGACTAAAATGTTTTACTAAACGACGATGTGATGCCATTTTAAATATCCTTTAAATTAAGATTCTCTTTTTTGTGGTGGCGGTACATTTGGATCCCATCCAACTGGTGGCCAACCGTCGATTTTCATTCCTAAACCTAATCCCATTTCAACAAGTATTTCTTTAATTTCATTTAAAGATTTACGGCCGAAATTTTTAGTTTTAAGCATTTCTGATTCAGAACGAACAACTAATTCACCGATGTAACGAATATTTGCATTCTTCAGGCAGTTTGCAGAACGAACACTTAATTCAAGATCATCAACTGATCTGAATAAGTTTTCATTTAAAGACGAATTACCCATAGATTTAATTTCATCACTTGGTTCTAATGACTCATCAAATGTTAAGAAAATTTGTAATTGTTCTTTTAAAATCTTAGAAGCCAATGAAATGGCTTCGTCTGGTTTTAATGAACCGTCTGTCCAAACTTCTAAAGTTAATGCATCGTAATCAGTTCTTTGACCAACACGTGCATTTGATACTGAATAATTCACTTTTCTAATTGGTGAATGTAAAGCATCGATAGCAATGTAACCCACTGACAATTGTTCACTGCGGTTTTCAACTGGAACATAACCACGTCCGTAAGACACGATTAATTCTGCGTTGAAAGAACCATTGTTACCAAGTGTGGCAATGTGTTGATTTGGATTTAAAATTTCAACTTTATCGTTCGTCACGATATCAGCAGCTGTTACAATTCCAGGACCTTTTTTGTTAATTTTTAACGTAAATGTCTCTGATGAATGCTGTCTTAATCGAACTTGCTTAAGATTAAGAATAATGTCTGAAACATCTTCTAAAACATCAGGCAAAGTTGAAAATTCATGAAGAACGCCTTCAAGTTTAACAGCCGTAACTGCTGAACCCATCATTGAGCTTAAAAGAATTCTTCTTAAAGAATTTCCTAAAGTTACACCAAAACCTCTTTCAAGGGGTTTCACGATAAATTTAGAATATTCAGAAGTTTGAGTATCTTTTTCGATCTCAAATCCTTTAGGTTTAATTAACTCTCTCCAAAACTTAAAATAATGTTCTTGCATCGCGCACCTCTTTATTATCGTGAGTAATACTCAACGATCATACTTTCTTCAACAGGGATTGAAATTTCGTCTCTTGCAGGAATGTCTTTAACAGTTCCTTTGAAAGAGGCATGGTCTGCTTCTAACCAGCTAGGAATTGTTCTGCGGGCAACCGCTTGAATTCCAGCTAGTACTTTATTTACTTCACGGCTTTTCTCAGTCACTTCAATAACATCACCTTTTTTTACGATATAGCTGGCGATATTTACGCGTTTGCCATTCACTAAATAATGGTTATGAGAAATTAATTGACGAGCTTCACGACGAGAACTTGCATACCCCAATGTGTACACAACATTATCTAATCTTAACTCTAAGAATCTTAATAACTCAGTTCCTGTGATTTCTTTTGATTGATCAGCACTTGCAAAATATTTTCTAAATTGCTTCTCTGATAAGCCATAATATCTTTTAGCTTTTTGTTTTTCTCTTAATTGTAGAGCGTACTCAGAAAACTTTAAACGAGACTGACCATGTTGTCCTGGTGGATAAGGTCTTCTTTCGAAAGCACATTTATCCGAAAAACAACGGTCGCCCTTTAAAAATAATTTTGTATTTTCTCGACGGCATAATCTACAAACCGAACTATTTACACAACTCATATTAAACTCCGATTAAATTCTTCTTCTTTTAGGTGGACGGCATCCGTTATGTGGGACTGGAGTAATATCTTTTAAAGATAAAATTCTCATACCTGTACCCGCTAACGCTCTGATAGCTGGTTCGCGACCGGCTCCAGGACCTGTTAAGAAAACTTCAACTGATTTCATGCCGCTATCCATTGCTTTCTTAGCTGCGTCTTCTGCTGTGACTTGAGCTGCGAAAGGAGTCCCTTTACGAGAACCTTTGAAACCCATGTGACCAGCTGAAGACCATGAAACCGCATCACCTGATGGATCAGTAAATGTAACGATGACATTACCAAAACCAGCATTAATATGACATTGTCCTTGAACAACGTTTTTCTTAACTTTTTTCTTAGTTACTTTTTTTTCTTTATTTTCAACTTTAGTTGTAGCCATATTTATCTCACTTTACCTAAACTACTTTTTTCTTATTCGCGACAGTTTTCTTAGGCCCTTTACGAGTTCTTGCATTAGAACGAGTGTTCTGACCGCGAACTGGTAAACCCTTACGATGTCTTGTGCCACGGTAGCAATTCACGTCTGTTAAACGTTTAATTGATAAACCGATGTCACGTCTAAGATCACCTTCAACTTTGTAGTTTGTTTCGATAAGAGCACGCATTTGAGCGATGTGTTCATCAGTCAATGCATCTGTTCTTAAAGTCGCAGGAACTCCAACTTTTTCGCAAATCAATTTAGATCTAGAACGGCCAATGCCGAAGATATAAGTTAAAGCGACTTCAACTCGTTTATTTCTTGGTAAATCGATACCCATCAAACGTGCCATATATTAACCTTGCCTTTGCTTGTGCTTAGCGTTTTCACAAATAACTCTAACCACACCTTTTCTTTTGATGACTTTACACTTATTACATATTTTTTTAACAGAAGGTCTAACTTTCATAGATTTCCTCACAAAAGTATTTTGTTATATCATTAACATTCGCCTTGTCTAGCACTAATTGTGCCGAACTCTAAAGCGAGAGTATTTTTTTGATTTCATTGAAAACATTTTCAGGTGGCCTATCGCCGTCTATTTCAACCATGTCACCGGACTTGGCATAGTAGCTTATTGTCGGACCTGTATTATCTTCAAACTGTTTTAGCCGCTCCGATATCACATTCTCATGGTCGTCTTTTCTGTGCACTAAATCACCATCGCAAAGTTCGCATTTATCGCCCATTTTAGAGGGCTTAGTACGAATATGGTAGATTTCTCCGCATATGGCACAAGTTCGACGTCCTGTAAGTCGTTCTATCAAGATCTGAGGATCAATTTTAAAATACAAAATCTTATCTATTTTAGAATCCGTTTTTCGAAGCAAAGCTTGTAAGCTTTCAGCCTGAATTACAGTTCTAGGGAAACCATCAAATATGATCGATTTACCTTTGTTTTCTGCTAAATACTGCCCCACCAAGTCTATCATCACAGTATCAGGCACTAATTTACCAGAATCCATAAACACCTGAGCTTTTAAACCCAGTTCCGTTTTGTTTTTTATTGCTGCCCTTAAAAGGTCTCCGGTGCTCAACTGTAAAAACCCATAATTACTTATAAGTTCTCTAGATTGAGTCCCCTTTCCTGATCCAGGAGCTCCAATAAACAAAATGTTCAAAATTGAACCCTTCTACTTCTCATTTTAGCACCCTTTAAAAAAGAGTCATATTTCTGAGTCAGTAAATGCGATTGAATTTGTTGAGATGTATCAATAGCTACACCCACTAAAATAAGTAAACTTGTTCCACCGAAGTAGAATGGAATATTAAAACTTTGAATCAATAGACCTGGTAAAACACAGATCACGCAAAGATAAAAACAGCCAAGAACATTAATGCGATCCAAAACATATCTGATAAAATCAGCTGTGCTTTTTCCGGCTCTGATACCTGGAACAAAAGCTCCAGATTTTTTTAAATTTTCAGCCACTTCGTCAGCGTTAAAAACAATGTCAGTATAAAAGAAAGAAAAGAAAATGATTAAAGCTACAAAAATAATATTAAATACAATCCCATTTGGATTAACCGATTCACTCATTGCTTTGATCCATGCCACATCAGTAAATTGCGCCAAAGTGCTTGGAAACATCAATAATGAGCTGGCAAAAATCGGAGGAATAACACCTGGAAAATTAATTTTAACAGGCAAGTGGCTTGTTGCCGCAGTCGACATGCCACCGTTAGTTGCAAGTTTTTGACTGTACTGAATGGAAATACGTCTTTGAGCAACTTCCATGTAAATAACAGCGAAAATAACTGCGACCATAAATACTAATAGAACAGCGGCAATTATAAATTTTAACTCACCAGAGCTCATAAGATCAAAAAGTTGTTTTGCGCCTGCAGGAATACCAGCTGCGATACCTGTGAAGATAATTAATGATGTTCCATTTCCAATACCTTTTTCGCTGATCTGGTCGCCTAACCACATAACAAACGCAGTACCGGCCACTAATGTGATAACAGTGATTAGTTTGAAATAATAAATACCTAACATGCCACCTGAAATTAAAAGACGGCCGTCACCCAACGTTTGGCTAGCTAACCAAGAACTCATTCCGTAACCCTGAATAATAGCTAATACAACAGTCGCATATTTTGTATATTGAGTGATTTTTTTGCGACCTGATTCGCCCTCTTTTTTTAAAGCTTCAAGATAAGGAATTGCTGATGTTAATAATTGAAAAATAATTGAAGCCGAAATGTACGGCATGATACCTAAAGCAAAAATAGAAAACTGTGATAACGCTCCACCAGTGAACGTATTAAACAAACCAAATATACCACGACTTTGTGAATTAAAAAATTCAGAAACTGCAGCGCCATCAACACCTGGTGTTGGGATATGCACACCAACTCTGTAAATTGCTAAACAGAACAACGTGAATAATATTTTATTTCTTAATGTGTTAGCACCTTTGTTGTCGTTACCTTGCTGAGCCACTACTTGATTACCTCAACTTTACCACCGGCTTTTTCAATAGCTTCTTTAGCTTTTGCGCTAATGAAGTTTGTTTTAACAGTGATAGCTTTTGTGATTTCACCTTTTGCTAAAACTTTAAATTTAGAATTCTTTTTGATGATTTTAGCTTTGTATAAAACAGCTGCATCAACAACTCCGTCAAATTTATTTAAAGTTGCTAAGCTGATTTCTGAATAAACAACTGCAAACGCAGCATTTGTGAAACCAAATTTAGGTAAACGTCTAGAAAGAGGAGTTTGTCCACCTTCGAAACCACGGCGCACTTTGCCGCCAGTACGAGCTAATTGACCTTTATGGCCTTTACCTGACGTACCGCCTAAACCTGAACCAATGCCACGACCGATACGTTTCGGGTAGTGTGTAGAACCTTCTTTGGGTTGTAATTGGCTTAATAAACTCATGATAGACCTCTTATTTACTTATTATAACTTTTTATAACTTAGTTTATTTAACAACTTTAATTTCAATCAAATGATGAATTTTATAAAGTTGACCACGATTAGCTGGGTTATCAGCTAATTCGATAGATTGATTAATTTTTCTTAAACCTAAACCATTAACTGTAAGTCTTTGGTCTTTAGAGCAAGAGATTGTTGATTTTTTTAATGTAACAACGAATTTTTTAGCCATGACTAAAC
The DNA here is from genome assembly GCA_043721535.1 of Bdellovibrio sp. Lineage (GTDB taxonomy): Bacteria > Bdellovibrionota > Bdellovibrionia > Bdellovibrionales > Bdellovibrionaceae > Pseudobdellovibrio. The sequence goes on from JAYSQO010000022.1 coordinate 21,785, forward strand.
TCCTGAGTTTTTCAATTGCTTTAAACCATCAAGTGTCGCACGTACTGCATTGTGTGGGTTGCGAGTTCCTACGCATTTTGTAAGAATATCTTTAACACCAACAGATTCAAGTACTGCACGAACAGCTCCACCAGCGATAACACCAGTTCCCGCAGCAGCTGGTTTCATGATAACTTTAGCAGCGCCAAATTTACCGATGACTTCGTGTGGAATAGTTCCATCTTTAAGGTTTACACTAGAACATTGTTTTCTTGCACAACGGGTTGCTTTACCAATAGCTTCAGGAACTTCTCCTGCTTTACCACTGCCAAAACCAACTTGACCTAATTTATCACCAACAACAACAAGTGCTGCGAATGAGAAACGACGACCACCCTTAACAACTTTAGTTACACGATTAATCGCAACTACTTTTTCTTCAAATTCACTGTTTAATAATTTATTATCCACTGCACCCTCTCTTAAAAGTTTAATCCGCCCTCGCGGGCTCCATCAGCTAATGACTGAACACGGCCGTGGTAAATAAATCCATTACGATCGAAAACGACATTTGTGATGCCTTTTTTCTTCGCTTCTTCTGCTATTTTCAAACCCACTGTTTTAGCTGATTCTCTGCTTCCATTTTTTAAATCAATTGAAAGCGAAGATACAGACAGTAAAGTAGATTGAGTTACGTCATTAATAACTTGTACGTAAATATGTTTTGTACTTCTGAATACACATAGTCTTGGTCTTTCAGAAGTGCCTTTAACAACTTTGCGGATTCTGATTTTTTTCTTTAAACGATTAATCGTTTTAGAAGCTGTGTTTTTAGAAAACTGTAATTTCATAAGATCTCCGATTATTTACCAGCTGATTTTCCAGCTTTGCGTCTAATATTTTCACCAACGTAACGAACACCTTTACCTAAATAAGGCTCTGGTGGTCTAAAACTTCTAATCTTAGCTGAAACCTGTCCGACTAAAGCTTTATCAGCTCCTGTAACAATAACTGTCGTTTGCTTTTCAACTTTGATTTCGATTCCTTCAGGAATTTCAAAAATAACAGGATGAGAAAAACCTAATGCTAATTCAAGTTTTTTTCCTGCAACTGTTCCTCTGTAACCAACACCGTGCATTTCTAATGATGTTGTGAAACCTTGAGAAACACCTTTAACTGCATTTTGAATTAAAACTTTGTATAAACCATGTAAAGATTTAGATTCTTTAGAATCATCAATACGAGTTAAAATAACAGTTTTACCTTCAACTTTAGCAGAAACATTTTTATTTAAAACATATGATAAAGTTGATTTGCCACCTTTTACAGTTACTGTTTGACCAGACACTGTAACAGTTGATTTATCGTCTATATTTACTGGGTATTTACCAATTCTCGACATATTAACCTACCACACTAAGCAAAGTAATTCGCCACCAACATTTTGTTTGCGGGCTTCATTACCAGTTAGTAATCCTTTGTTTGTGCTTAAAATACACATTCCAGTACCTGAACGAACTGTAGGAATTTCAGTTGAATTCACATAAGCTCTGCGCCCTGGAGTGCTGATTTTTTTGATTGCTGTCATTGCTGGAGTTCCAACATCATCGTATTTAAGGTAAATTCTCATTACACCTTGTTTGCTATCTTTAGCTGTTTTGAAGCTTCTGATAAAACCTGTGTTTTCAAGAATGTGAGCTATGTTTTCTCTCATTTTAGAAGCTGGCATATCAACTTTTTCAAGTTTAGCTTGTGAACCATTTCTGATAATCGTAAGCATTTGTGCGACTGTATCCATGTTTGCTCCTACCAACTTGCCTTAGTTACGCCTGGAAGTTTACCTTCCAAAGCAAGTTCTCTGAATTTAATTCTGCATAATCCGAATTTTTTATAGTTACCACGTGGACGGCCAGTTAGCTCACAGCGAGTGATAACTCTATTTGGCGACGTATTACGAGGTAAAGCTTGAAGCTTTTTACGAGCTTCTGCTCTTTGTTCATCTGAAAGTTTAAAGTTTACAGCTTTATCTCTAAGTTCTTTTCTGTGTTTCCAGTACTTAGATGAGATCGCTTTTCTTTTATTATTTTTAACTACACTTGATTTTCTAGCCATATTACTTCCAATTACTTTCTAAAAGGTAAGCCAAGAGCTTCTAATAAAGCTCTGCCGTCGTTATCAGTTTCAGCCGTAGTACAAATAGTGATATTCATACCTCTCACTTTATCGATTTTATCGTAATTGATCTCTGGAAATACGATTTGCTCTTTCAAGCCCATATTGTAATTTCCACGACCATCAAAACCTTTACTTGGTAAACCACGGAAGTCACGTACTCGTGGTAAAGCTAATGCTTGCAAGCGATCTAAGAAAGACCACATTCTTTCGCGACGTAATGTCACGCGAACGCCTATTGGAATGCCTTCTCTTAATTTGAAATTTGAAATCGCCTTTTTAGCTTTAGTAATCACTGCTTTTTGGCCAGCAATCGAAGTGATTTCATCAACGATACCATTTACGACTTTTGGATTTTGAACAGCTTCACTTGTACAAACGCTGATAACAATTTTCTCTAAACGAGGAACTTGCATCGTGCTTTTGTAGTTCATTCTCTTCATTAAGTCTGGAACGATCTCTTTTTTGTATTGTTCATTTAAACGATTCATTTTCATCACCTATAATACTTCCGGAGCAAGAGAAACAATCTTAACGAATTGCTTAGCTCTTAACTCTCTTGCAACAGGACCAAATATACGTGTTCCAATTGGTTCTTTATTCGCATTGATTAATACAGCAGAGTTGTCATCAAAACGGATGTAACTTCCATCTGCGCGACGTAGTTTCTGAACTGTTCTTACGATAACAGCTTTAGCTACATCCCCTTTTTTAACTTTCGCAGTTGGAATAGCTTCTCTGATAGAAACAACTATTACATCTCCGATTGAAGCAAAACGTCTTTTAGAACCGCCAAGTACTTTAATGCACATGACTTCTTTTGCTCCTGAATTATCCGCAACGTTTAACTTAGATTGCATTTGTATCATAATTCACCCAACTACTTTGTAGAACTAAGAATCTCGGACAAAGCCCACTTCTTAGTTTTGCTGATCGGTTTAGTTTCATAGATTTTTACTGTGTCACCAACTTGGCACTTTTGATTTTCATCATGTGCTTTGATCACAGAAGACTTTCTAATATATTTACCATATTTAGCATGTTTAACCATTCTGTAGACTAATACAGTGATTGTTTTATTCATTTTATTCGCGATCACTTCACCTTGAAGCTCAACACGACGACCTCTTGTATTACTTGTTGAAGTTGTTTTCGTAACAGCCGCCATAACTACCTCACGCTCTTCTTAACAATAGCTGTGTTAATTTTAGCAATATTTTTTCTCACGAATCTGATTTGCACTGGGTTTGACAATTGACCCAATGAATTTTTCATTTTCATTTCAAACAACTGAGAAGTCAGTTCTTGTTTTTGTTTAATTAAGTCTTTTAAAGACTTATTTTCTACATCAGTAAATTTCATAATTAACTCCTAGCCAAAAACTTCGTTTTAAATGGAAGTTTATGGGCCGCTCTTAGAAACGCTTCTTGAGCTTGTTCTTTAGTTACGCCATTCATTTCAAACAAGATTCTACCTGGAAGAATACGAGCAATCCAAAATTCTGGATTACCTTTACCGCTACCCATACGAGTCTCAGCTGCTTTTTTCGTAACGGGTCTGTCTGGAAACACTCGGCACCAAACTTTACCACCACGTTTAATTGTTCTAGAAATTGCAATACGACCTGCCTCTAATTGACGAGCGGTTAAACGACCTTCTTCAGCAGCTTGTAATCCAAAATCACCAAAATCTAAATTTGAACCTCTGTAAGCCAAGCCCGTAGCGCGGCCTACAAATTGTTTTCTCCATTTAACTCGTTTAGGACTTAACACGGTTAACCTCCTGAACATCTCTTGCAGAAAGGATATCACCTTTGTAGATCCAAACTTTCATGCCGATAATACCGTAAGCTGTTAATGCTTCTGCAGTACCGTAATCGATATCTGCTCTTAATGTGTGTAATGGAACTGATTTTTCGTTATACCATTCAGAACGAGCAATCTCTGCCCCGTCTAAACGACCAGAAACTCTAATTTTAATACCACGAACGCCACCTTTGATGGCCGCTGCAATTGATTTCTTAAGCGCGCGTCTCCAAGAAATACGTTTTTCTAATTGCATCGCGATACTTTCAGCCACCAATTGTGCCTCAGTATCTGGTTTTCTAACTTCCTGAATACTTAAAAAGACTTCGTTTTTAGTTAATTTTTGTACGTCAGCTTTTAGAGTATCAATACCAGCGCCTTTTTTACCGATAACAACACCTGGACGAGCTGTGTGAATAATTAACTTAACTTTAGCGCCTGCTCTTTCAATTTCGATTTTTGCAACGCCAGCATGTTTAAGTTTAGCTTTTAAATATTTTCTTAATTTAATGTCTTCATGGATATTTTCGTAATACAGATTGCCTTTAGCATACCAACGAGAATCCCATGTTCTAATAACGCCAACTCTTAACCCAATTGGGTGAACCTTTTGTCCCATTATTTCTCCCCAAGTATTACGTTAATGTGGCTCATTTTTTTTCTTACACCGAAAGCGCGACCTTGTGCACGAGGACGAAATCTTTTAAGAACAGGTCCTTGATCAATCCAGATCGACTTAACAATTAAGTTATCAGTCGCCATTGTTTTTTTATATTCAGCATTCGCAACAGCAGACTCAATTAATTTCTTAACTAAACCAGCAGTTTTTTTATTCATAACTGTTAATACTTTTAGTGCTTCGTCGACAGATTTTCCTCTGACTGTATCAACAACTAAACGAGCTTTTTGGGCTCCGACTCTTGCGTATTGTAGTGATGCTTTTGATTCCATTTTCTATTCCCTTACTTTTTCGCTGCCGGAGCTGCTGGAGCTGCTTTTTTCTCAGCATGCCCTTGGAAAGTTCTAGTTGGAGCAAATTCGCCTAATTTGTGACCAATCATATTTTCTGATACATACACAGGCACAAACTTTCTACCGTTATGTACAGCAAAAGTTAAACCTACGCACTCTGGAAATATAGTTGATCTGCGAGACCATGTTTTTATTACCTTTTTGTCACTTTTTTGTATAGCTGTCTCAATTTTTTTAGACAGATGCAAATCGATGAAAGGACCTTTTTTAATTGAACGTGCCACAAATACTCCTATTTACGACGTTTAATAATTGATGAATTAGTACGTTTATTATGACGAGTTTTGTAACCTTTACATGGAACACCCCATGGAGTTACAGGATGATGTCCTTTACCGACACCTTCACCACCACCCAATGGGTGATCTACTGCATTCATTGCCATACCGCGAACTGTAGGTCTGATACCTCTCCAACGAGAGCGACCAGCTTTACCTAATTTAATATTTTCGTTATCAGTATTTCCAACTTGTCCGATAGAAGCCTTACACGTCGAAAGAATTTGTTTTAATTCTCCTGATGGAAGTCTAACCTGACAGTACTGATCGCCCTTACCTGCCAATGTCGCAGAAGCGCCTGCACCACGAGAAACTTGGCCACCTTTACCAGGACGTAATTCAATATTATGAATGATCGTACCTACTGGAATAGCAGATAGTGGTAGACAATTTCCCGGTTTGATATCGGCTTTCACGCTAGACACAACGCTATCACCAACATTTAAACCAACTGGAGCAATGATATAAGCTTTTTCACCGTCAGCATAACTTAATAAAGCAATGCGTGATGTTCTGTTTGGATCGTATTCAATAGCAGTTACTTTTGCTGGAACTTCTAATTTAGTTCTTTTGAAATCGATTAAACGATATTTTCTTTTATGAGCGCCACCAACGTGACGAACAGTAATCATACCCGTGTTGTTACGAGCAGATTGTTTTTTAAGTGCAACTGTTAATGATTTTTCTGGTTTTGTTTTAGTGATTTCACTGAAATCAAATCCAACCATTCCACGGCTTGCATGCGATCTTGCGCTAAATACTTTTAACCCCATGATTAGGCTCCCTCAAATAAAGAGATTTTTTGGCCTTCTGCAAGTTGTACAAATGCTTTTTTCCATTTTTTTGGTTTTGTTAAACCAAATTTAGAATAGCGCATGTCATCTCTGCAAACAGCTGTACGGATATTTTTAACTTTAACTTTGAAGTTAACTTCGATTTCTTTTCTGATTTGATCTTTTGAAGAGCTCAATTCAACTTGAAATACGTAAACACCGTTCTCTGAAAGAGCCGTGTTTTTTTCTGTAATAAGTGGAGATTTTATATGTTGTCTCATGTTATTTCTCCGAAGAACATCGTTCGATGATTTTTGCTACTGAATCTTTTGTAATCACAGCGAAGTCATATTTTAACAAATCAAATACATTCAATCCATCAACTGGGTAGTATTTGTAGTTTGTTAAATTTTTAGCCGCGCGACCAAAATTTTCATTTGTTGATTTATCAACCAATACGGCTTTGTTAATACCGAATGATTTAAGACGTTTATTTAATTCAGCTGTTTTACCTTCTGAGTTCATAGAATCTACAACAGCTAGTTTTCCTTCTTTTAATAAATGTGATAAAGCCATTTTTAAAGCGACTTTTCTCATTTTTTTAGGAAGAACATATCCATAACTACGTGGTACTGGACCGAACATAGTTCCGCCCCCAGGCATTAATGGAGAACGTGTAGAACCCTGACGAGCGTTACCAGTTCCTTTTTGTTTGAATGGCTTTTTACCACCACCACTGACTAAACCTTTAGTTTTAGTCATGTGTGTTCCTTGACGACGACAAGCTAGTTGCCATTTAACAACTGAGTGTAATACGTCTTTTTTAACTTCAACTTCAAAAGTGTCTGAGTTTAATTCAAGTTGGCCAATTTTTTCTTTTTTCCAGTTTAATACATTTACTGTAGCCATTTTTACTCCTTAATCAACTTTACAAGAGTATTTTTGCTACCAGGAACTGGTCCCTTAACAATAACAACACCCTCTGCTGAGTTGATTTCAACAATTTGTACATTTCTAACTGTGACTGTTTCGTCACCTAGATGACCTGGAAATTTCTTTCCTGGCATAACACGACCTGGCCATGTTCTATTACCGCTAGATCCTGGTCTTCTATGAAACTTAGATCCATGAGTCGCAGGGCCACCAGCAAAATTCCAGCGTCTAATAGAACCTTGGAAGCCTTTACCTTTAGATTTAGAAGTAATTTTAACAAAATCGCCTTTTGCTAAACTATCAATAGAAATAACATCACCTAATTTAACATCAGCTGATACTTCTTGTCTGATTTCTTTGATGTATCGAGCGCCAGTTTCGAAACCAGCCGCTTTAACGTGACCAACTTCAGCTTGAGATGAATTTTTTGCTTTTTTAGGAACAGCTGCGATTTGAACTGCAGAGTAACCGTCTTTTTCAACAGTTTTAACTTGCGCCACTTTCCATGTTTCATAACGTAAAACCGTTACTGGAATCGCTTCGCCCTTTTCGTTATAGATAGTTGCCATACCTTCTTTGAAAGCATAAAGCCCGTTTAATTTTAAACCGGCAGAAGATTGGCCTACATTTGTGTCTTGTGTTTCAGTCATGTACTCCCCTTCCTATTCAGCCGATAATTTAATTTCAACGTCAACACCAGCAGATAGATCAAGTTTCATTAACTGATCAACTGTTTGCTGAGTTGGTTCAAGGATGTCTAACATTCTTTTGTGTGTTCGCACTTCGAACTGCTCACGAGATTTTTTATCTACGTGTGGAGATCTTAAAACTGTGAATCTGTTGATACGCGTAGGTAGAGGAATTGGTCCTGCTACTTTAGCGCCAGTTCTGCGAGCTGTATCTACGATTTCTTTTGTCGATTGATCAAGTAATTTATGATCAAAGGCTTTAAGCCTAATTCTTATTTTTTGACTTTGCATGTTTACCCCATTTGCCCGTCAAAACCATTCTCCGCTAGAGCATGTTGCCCGAAATCGCGGTGGTTTCCGTAACCAAAATAAAACCAGAAGCGAAAATATCTAATAAACGATGTGTGGAGTCAATAGATAATTTAGAAAAATTTATTGACTGAATGGTCGATTAATCAGTGGCAAATTTAACGACCCAGCTGAGACATGATTTCCACCCTGACTTTAGCAGGAACAGGAGAGTAATTTAAGAACTCCATACTGAAGAAAGCCCGGCCTTGAGACAAACTTCGTATATCAGTTGCGTACCCGAATAACGTCGCTAGCGGCGCTTCAGCGGCCACAATTTGACCTCCACTTGGCTTAGCAGTCATATTAAGGATTTTACCGCGTCTAGAGTTTATATCGCTCACGATATTGCCTACAAAGTCATCAGGGCAGTTGATTTCAAGTTTAAACATGGGTTCAAGAAGAACATGTCCTGTTTGTTTGATTAAATCTCTAAAAGCTAAAGAGCTAGCGGCTTTGCATACTATTTCATCAGTTTTCTGAGGGTCACCTTTTAAAGACGTAATCGAAAGTTTTAAACCGATCATTGCATAACTAGCCAGAGGCCCGACTTCAACAGCTTCTTTAAGACCTTGTTCACAGGCTTTTATCCAATTTGGTTGGACCTCTTTAGATGTTTGCACAAGCGACTGGATTTTAACACCTTCTGAAGGATTAATAACTTCAATTTTTAAACCGATCTCTGCATATTTTTCATCACCAGCCAGCAGTCTTTCAAATTTATAATGAATCGATGACCCATTTTGAATGGTTTCACGATAAGCCACTTGAGGTTTACCGACGTTGGCTTGAATTTTATGTTCACGCAATAGTCGATCAATCAAAATATCTAAATGTAATTCTCCCATACCCGAAAGAAGTGTCTGCCCTGTTTCGGCGTCTACACGAAGTCTACATGATGGATCTTCCTTTTCTAAACGCTGAAGGCCTTCCATCATTTTTTCTTGATCAGCTGAAGATTTCGCTTCAACCACAACAGCAATAACTGGTTCTGGAAAAGTAATCGATTCAAAAATAACTTGTCGTGATGAATCACATAACGTGTCACCAGTCGTAGTAAATTTTAAACCAATGATCGCACCGATATCACCGGCCTTAATATGTTCAACTTCTTCACGCGAATTCGCATGCATTTTTACAATTTTTTGCACACGCTCTTTTTTATCTGTGCGTGGATTGTAAAGCTGATCACCAACTTTTATTTGACCTGAATACACACGAATATACGTTAGTGACCCTGCAAAAGGATCATTCGCTAGTTTAAAAGCTAACGCTGCAGCTGGCTCGTCAAATTTAGTTTTACACTCAACAGTGACATTATCTTTAACGGGATTCATCCCATAAGTAATAGGAATATCCAAAGGGCTTGGTAAGTAGTCAATAACACCATCAAGTAATTGCTGAATTCCTTTATTTTTAAAAGCAGCCCCGCAAAATACTGGGAATACTTTTAATTCAAGCACAGCTTTTCTAAGCGCAGCTTTTAATTCTGCGACTGATGGGACTTCACCATTTAAATATTTATCAATCAGTAATTCATCTAATTCACAAATTTGTTCTACAGTGCGGTTTCGTTCTGTTTCAAATAATTCTTTTGAATCTTTTGGGATTTCAATTTCAATAAAGTCATGTTGATTTTGTTTCCACGTGTAAGCTTTTGATTCTATCAAATCACAAACACCTAAAAAGTTTTCTTCAGAACCGATTGGGATTTGAACTTTAATGGGCGTAGCTTCTAATTTTTCTTTGATTGATTCTACACAAGAATCAAAATCTGCACCGGTACGATCCATTTTATTCACGAAACAAATTCTGGGAACTTTGTATTTATTGGCTTGGCGCCAAACCGTTTCTGATTGTGGTTCAACACCGCTGACAGCGTCGTAAACTGCAATCGCTCCATCTAAAACACGCAGTGAGCGTTCAACTTCAATTGTGAAATCCACATGCCCCGGAGTATCTATGATATTGATGCGATTATTTTTCCAGAATGTCGTCGTAGCAGCAGAGGTGATTGTAATTCCACGCTCTTGTTCTTGCGGCATCCAGTCCATAGTGGCTGCACCATCATGAACTTCACCTATTTTATGATTTTTTCCAGTGTAGTAGAGAATTCGTTCGGTTGTCGTTGTTTTACCGGCATCGATGTGAGCCATGATGCCGATATTACGATTATACCTGAGGTCAGCTTCTGTTTTGACTGTTGGAGCTGACATTTGATTTATTAATTACCAGTTGTAATGAGCAAATGCTTTATTAGAATCTGCCATTTTATGGACATCTTCTTTTTTCTTAATAGCATTACCACGATTGTTGTAAGCATCTAAAATTTCACCTGCTAAACGCTTAGAAAAATCTTTTTCGCCACGAGTTCTTGAATAATCAACTAACCATCTCATTGCTAGAGCAACTCGGCGAGTTGGTCTAACATCAACAGGAACTTGGTATGTAGCTCCACCAACACGACGTGATCTCACTTCGATAGATGGTTTTACATTTTCTAAAGCTTTTTTGAAAACTGTGATTGAATCTTCGCCTTGAACTTTTCCATTTAGTTCATCAAGGGCTCCGTAAAAAAGTTTTTGTGCAGTACTTTTTTGACCGCGAACCATGATTTTATTAACGAACTTAGTGATAACGATATCGTTAAAAACTGGATCTGGAATAATTTCTCTTTTATACGTACGACTTCTTCGTGACATTTTATCCTCTGTTTAAATCTTAATTATTTTTTAGGTTTTTTAGCGCCGTATTTAGAGCGACTTCTTAAGCGACCGTTAACACCTTGTAAATCTAATGTTCCGCGAACGATATGATATCTTACTCCCGGTAAATCTTTAACACGACCACCACGAATCATAACAACGCTATGTTCCTGTAGGTTATGTCCAATACCTGGAATGTAAGAGATGACTTCAAAGCCATTTGACAATCTAACTTTTGCAACTTTTCTTAAAGCTGAGTTAGGTTTTTTTGGCGTCGTTGTGTAAACACGAGTACAGACACCACGTCTTTGAGGACAACCAGCCAGGGCTGGAGATTTAGTTTGATTTTTTTGTACAGCACGCTCTTTTTTAATGAGCTGGTTAATTGTAGGCACTTCGAACTCCTGTTAACTTTCAAGGTTGTCAACTTAACGACAGAATCAATTACCGTCAAGTTGAGTTTTTATAATTTTAGCAATAATTACAATCACTTTAGGCTTAAGAATTGCGGTCTTAAGCCTATTTTAGTAGCTGCTAGTCTGCTTTTACACGTTAAGTGGTAAAGCAGCTGCATCCATATCTTCGTCTTCAGCCACAACAACTTTCCATTTTTTGTATGCTGTAAGACCAGTACCCGCAGGAATCAATCGACCCATGATGATATTTTCTTTTAAGCCACGTAAATTGTCAGTTTTTGAATTAATAGCTGCTTCTGTTAATACTTTAGTTGTTTCTTGGAATGAGGCCGCTGAAATCCAACTTTCAGTGCTTAAAGATACTTTCGTAATGCCTAGTAGCAACGATTTAAATGTTGATATTTGGCCGCCCTCTTTAAGGACGCGATCGTTTTCTTCAACCATTGTTGTTCTTTCGGCTTGTTCACCAACTAAGAAACGAGTGTCTCCGCCATCAACGATTTCAATTTTACGTAACATCTGACGAACGATCACTTCGATATGTTTATCATTGATACCCACACCTTGTAATCTGTAAACCTCTTGAACTTCATTCACTAGGTACGCAGACAACGCCTTAGGACCAAGGACGGCTAGTAGATCATGCGGATTCGTTGGACCGTCAACTAATGCTTCTCCGGCACGAACAAATTCACCTTCACGAACGGCAACGTGTTTTCCTTTTGGAATTAAATATTCACGTTGTTCACCAATTTCTGGTGTGACAATAACACGTTGTTTACCTTTAACATCTTTACCGAAAGTCACGAATCCATCGATCTCTGAAATAATCGCAGAGTCTTTTGGTTTACGAGCTTCGAATAATTCGGCAACGCGTGGTAGACCACCCGTGATATCTTTTGTTTTAGATGTTTCGCGATGTAGTTTTGCGATCACTTCACCGGCATGAACATCTGCTCCATCAGTCACAAGTAATTGTGCGCCCACTGGAATCATGTAACGAGCCGTAATATCACGACCCGGAAGATTTACGTTCTTGCCCTGAGTATCAACCATGTAAACTGTTGGTTTAGTATCAGCTGATTTAGATTCAGTAATAACTTTAGTCGCAAATCCTGTTACCGGATCCACTTGTTCAGTCATTGTTTTACCTTCAACGATATCTTGGAACTGAATTTTAGCAGAAACTTCAGAGATAATTGGATTTGAATACGGGTCCCATTCAACAACAGCGTTTCCTTTTGAAACTTTAGCACCGTCTTTGAAATTCAAGATTGCACCGTAAACTAATTTGAAATTTTCTCTTTCGCGACCAGTTTCATCAACAATCAACGCAGCACCATTTCTGTTTAGTACAGTTAATTTGCCTTGCTTGTTAGTCACACTTTGAACGTTTAATAATTTTAATATTCCATCATAACGAGTTGTATGAACAGATTGCTCAACTGAACGAGAAGCGGCTCCACCTAAATGGAATGTTCTCATTGTTAACTGAGTACCTGGTTCACCGATTGATTGTGCAGCAATAATACCCACTGTTTCACCTAAGTTCACAGTCGCACCACGAGCTAAATCACGGCCATAACATTTCACACAAACACCGCGACGAGCGACGCAAATTAAAGCTGAACGGATTTGAACTTTTTCAATACCGACTTCTTCTATTTTTTTAACAGCGTTTTCATCTATTTCATGATTAGCTTTAACCAAGACAGCGTTATTTGTTGGATCTATAACATCATAAATCGATGTACGACCCAAAATACGATCGCCGATACCATGAATAATTTCACCCGCTTCATAGACCGGAGTTATTTCAAGACCTTCAGTGACTCCGCAATCAATTTCAGAAACAATAACATCTTGAGCCACGTCAACTAAACGACGAGTTAAGTATCCAGAGTTAGCTGTTTTAAGTGCAGTATCGGCAAGACCTTTACGTGCACCATGCGTTGAAATGAAATATTGAAGAACTGTTAAACCTTCACGGAAATTCGCAGTGATTGGCGTTTCAATGATTTCGCCAGATGGCTTAGCCATTAGACCACGCATCGCACCTAATTGACGTAACTGATTGAAAGAACCCCGTGCTCGCGCAAAATCGGATAGGTGCCGTCCGCAGACTTCACCAACAATTCGGGCCGGAGGCGCAACGGATGGTCGGCGGGATGGCCCATGCGGAACATCCA
>JAYSQO010000023.1:0-76728 GCA_043721535.1 Bdellovibrio sp.
TCCTGCCGCTTTGAAGCCAATTGAAACTGTGTTTGTATGTATTTCAGGCTGCGCTGACGAGTCTGTTTGTTTTTGTGTTTTTGCATGTGACCGATACCCAAATAAAACGTGGTAATGAAAAGATCGGAAGCGAATGAAATTTGAAAAGTAATAAAATTTAGTGCGAAGACTTGTTATACAGGCTATCGATCACATGAGAATAGCGTTTTTCGACGAATTTACGTTTCACCTTCATAGACGGAGTGAGGCAACCGTTTTCGACAGACCATGTTTCAAATAAAACTTCATATTTTTTAATCGATTCGTAGCTGGCTAATTGTGAATTTACATTTTGTACATGAGTTTTAACTTTTGCCAAGACCACATCGCGTTCTTCGCTAGTGGCCTCTGTGACCAAGCTTTCAACAGAAATCAATGCCGCAATAAATTTTTGCTGATCACCACAAATAAAAACATTTGAAATAACATGTTCTTGTTTTAAAAGACCCTCTAATTTTTGAGGAGCCACATATTTACCACCACTGGTTTTAATTAGATCTTTTTTGCGATCAGTTATTTTTAAAAAACCGTCAGCTGTAAATTCACCGATATCACCAGTTGCAAAATAGCTGTCACTTGATTGATTATCAACGATAACGACAATTGATTTTTCAGTGGCTTCAGGATTTTTATAGTATTCAGTCATGCATTTATCACTGTGAACTAAAATTTCACCATCACTAGCGAATTTGATTTTAACATCACCGATCGGTTTTCCCACAGTGCCATTTTTTTTGTGCTGGTAAGTATTCACACAAATGGCCGCAAAAGTTTCAGTTAATCCGTAGCCTTCAAAGATTTGAATTCCCATGTGAGAAAAAAACTTTTCTAATTCTGAACTGAGTGGCGCGCCACCGCTGATCGCAAAACGCAATCGACCGCCAAAGGCTTGTCTCACAGGAGAAAATGCTAACTTAGATAAAGCTTCGTATTTTAAAGCTTCAAAAAGGGGTGCGACCTGTCCAGTTTGGCGATAATAATTAATTTTATGAGCTGCCGCTAAGGCTTCGTCAAAAATTTTCTTTTTTATTTTACTAACTGACACTTTTGTCATAATACCAGCGTAAATTTTTTCAAATATGCGGGGCACAGCCATTAAATATGTAGGCTGAATTTCAACAAGATTTTTTTTCAAGGTATCAATGGATTCAGCATAGGCCACTTGTGAAGTTTTATATAAAGCGCCCCAATGTTCGATGCGCCCCATAACATGTGCAAAAGGCAAAAAGGCTAATGAAATGTCTTCTGGATAAATAGCAAATAAATCAAAAGCTTCTGAAACTTCAGAAATAAGCGCTTTATGTCGATGAAGAACACCTTTAGGTTTCCCAGTGGTGCCGGATGTGTAGATCAGTGTCGCCGGATCAGTTGGTTGGACTGTGTGTGCAAAATCAATCATCTCTTGAATATGAGAATCTTGAACGTAACTAGAATCCAGATCAATTTGATCGATTTGTAAGAACGGAATTTGTTGTTTGGTCTTTTCACTTAATTTTGTGCAGACACGGTTAAACTGTTCTGCTATTTTTGAATTTTCTAAAATAGCTAAAGCACATTCGCTGTGATTTAAAATAAATTCAACATCATCATCTGATAGATTGGGGTAGATGGGAACTAAGACCACACCCATTGAAAGTGCGGCGACATCAAATGTGGCCCATTCCCAACGTGTATTTGAAATCAATGCTACAAATTGGCCTTTTTTAATTTTTTTTTCTTTAAGTAAAGTTTGAAAATGAAAAATCTTTTTCAGATAGTCATCATAAGTTAATTCAACCCATAAATCATTCTGTTTGTACCTTAGTGCTCTTTGCGTTTTTTGCTCACGAGTTTTTTCTAACCAAAAACCAACGGATTGATTTTTAGAATTGTCCGACGGCTTATTTTTCGAATTCATTACTGATATTTCTGTTCTGTTGTGAACGACCTAAAATAAGATCAATATTTTTTTCAACGTTAGCGCCAACTTTGACTTTAACTTGATCTTTAAATTGAGTCACAGGATTGATCGCACTGATAATAATATCTGTGTCTGCAGAAACCGTGTATCTTTTAATAGGTGGTTTTTCAGTTAAACGTTGACCGTTGACGAAGACAACTGGATTTAATCCACCGTTTTGGACGTTAATATTTAAATAAGCAGCTTTGGGCATAGGTTGTAATGTGGCCACAAGCGACCCAGTTTGCTGTAAGTTCTGTTTAGTTTCATATTGAAAATAAAATTCTTTTTTCAAGACAATCACTGAATCTTTATTAGCAGTTAAAGTAATAATCGCCGGAGTCATTCGACCTGTGTCTTGACCATCAATAAAAATTTGCGCGCCCATAGGTTCACTTGTAATAGATAACTTAACACTAGCTGTCGCGGACAATTCAATTTCGCCCTGTACAGGCTGGATTTGTTCGTTAGCAGGAGGAGCTTTTAGAAATTGTTTTTTATAGTTAATATTTTTTTGGACTAATAACTGTTGCGGTAAATAATATTTTTCATAAGAAAAATAGCCAGCTACAGCAACGGCAATCAATAAAATAAATTTTGCAAATAAATCGCCAGATTGTTTTTTGTGAACTTGTGATTTCTGT
Organism: Bdellovibrio sp.; assembly: GCA_043721535.1. Taxonomy (GTDB): domain Bacteria; phylum Bdellovibrionota; class Bdellovibrionia; order Bdellovibrionales; family Bdellovibrionaceae; genus Pseudobdellovibrio. The sequence goes on from JAYSQO010000023.1 coordinate 2,623, forward strand.
GATACTTTTGAAAACTGTGTATGACGAGTTCCTTCACCAGCACTACTAATGCGTTGTTGTCTGGCCGTGTTTAAAACTTGATAGCCTTGTGCTGGTCCGCCGTATTTGTGTTTAGCTTCCTTAATGCCATCCAATTCAACTTTAACATCATTCAGAAGGACTTTATTATCTGCATCGTCAACATCACCAGCTTGTTCGCTCTTCGCATGCTGAGCTTGCTGATTCGGAACCGGTGGCAAATCCATTGAGACTTGATTTTTTTCATCAATAGTGGCTGTCACTGTGTCTGATATATCGTAATCAGGCGTAGGCGGAGGATTATCAACTTTTGAATACATCATTAATTTTTCGCGACCTTCAAGGTAAGCACTTTTAAAACATTCAATAATTGTTTTACTAAAATCTTGCGCTGAAAAATCAGGGTACTGAGTATTTAAAAAACGATTTAAATCTTTTTGCAAGTTCGCTGCTGTTTGGTAGCGTACGTTTCTATCTTTAGCTAAAGCTTTATTGACGATGCGTTCAAGTTCTTGTGGAACTAGAGGATTAATTTTTCGGATCTGCGGAATCTGACATTCACGAACTTTTCTGAGAATGGCATTCTCATTGCTACCTGTGAAAAGACGATCATTAGCTAACAATTCCCAAAGAATAATACCTAAGGCAAAAATATCTGTTCTTGGATCAACGTCATCGCCTTCAGCTTGTTCTGGACTCATGTAAGCAAATTTGCCTTTTAAAGTTCCAGCTTTAGTTTCTTCTTTACTGTCTTCAGTTCTTTTAGCAATACCAAAATCGATAACTTTAGATTCACCTTCAAATGAAACCATAATATTTTGTGGCGACATATCACGGTGAGTGATATTCAACGGGCGTCCGGTATGTTGGTCAACGCAGCGATGGGCGTTATCTAAACCAGAGGCGGCCTCTTTCACGATGTAAATGGCTTCTTCAATACGAACTGATTTGTTTGATTTTTTAAGTTCATTAATGATTTGTCGTAAGTTTCGTCCTTCGACGAACTCCATCACAATAAAAAACTGACCTTTTTCAATACCAAATTCGTAAATTGAAACGATGTTTGAATGATTTAAATTAACAGCCACTTTGGCTTCTTGTTTAAACATTTCAACGAAGTCTTGGTTCGTAGATAGATGAGGAAGAATTCTTTTAATGGCGACGAATTTATTGACACCGTTGGCGCCCGAGGACTTCGCTAAATATACTTCGGCCATACCGCCGGCTGCAAGTTTTTCTAATAAAAGGTATTTACCGAACTTTTCAAAGTTAGACATCAGGTTATTCATCGGTTATTATGATGGAATTCTTTAAAGGAGATGCCTTTGAAATGGTATGGATTAACAGGTGGAATTGCGACGGGCAAATCAACAGTTGCTAGACTGTTACAAGGTCGAGGTTTTCCTGTTATTGACGCCGATCAGATCGCTCACCAACTGACTGAGAAAAACCAACTAGGCTACAATCAAATTGTTAAAGACTTTGGTCGGGGTATTTTAGATGCCGATCAAAATATTGACCGAAAAAAACTGGCCCAAATTATTTTTAATAATTCAACTAAAAAGGATAAACTAGAATCAATTTTACATCCTTTGATCCAGCAAAAAGTGCAATCACTTAAGTCCGACTATAAGGCTAAAAATTTTTTGATGTGTTTTTATGATGTGCCACTGCTTTTTGAAAAAAAAATAGAGACACAGTTTGATGCAGTCATCTTGGTTTATGCTCAGCCAGAAGTTCAATTACAGCGTTTGATGGCAAGAAATCAACTGACTCGAGCTGAAGCCGAGAGTCGAATTAAGAATCAAAGCCCCATGCCAGATAAAATAAAAAAATCTCATTTTTGTCTGGATAACTCGACCGATGTCGGTGATCTTGAGACCCAAGTTGAGACATTGTGTGCTGTTTTAGCGTCTCAAAATAATTCAAGTTTACCCTGAAAAATCCGATAAGAAATACAAGCAAGTAACCATGTTTTAAATATGAGCTTAAAATGTGAGGTTATTTAGATTTTTTCAAAATTGAAAAAAGGATTTTTTATGGGTGCAAGACGTACCAAAGTTTTTTTTACATTTTTATTTTTGTTAGTTTCTTCTGTTGTGCAAGCCGAAGAATGGTTTGAATCCTATCGCAATGCTCGTTCTTTAGGAATGGGCGGAGCACTCATTGGTTTAACAAGTGATGAAACATCTTTATATAGAAATCCAGCAAACTTAGGAAGTGTTCGCGGAATTTTTGGAACAGCTTTTGATCCTGAGGCCGAAGGGTCGGCGAATTTTACAGATTTTATTATTGCAAGTGATTTTTCCAAAGCGGGGAAAATAGAAACAAGTGCAAAAAAATTAGCAACAATGCCTAATGAATATTTTCACTCTCGTCAGCAATTTACGCCCTCTTTCGTTAAAAGAAATTTCGGTTTTGGTGTTGTTTATCGTGAAGAAATTAGTGCATTTTCAGGTGCTGTGAGCACGCCGATAAACGTGAAATATCAAAACGATTTTGGTGTTATACTTGGGGCAAACCATTCATTATTCGGCGGAATTTTGAAAATTGGCGCCAGTGTTAAAGCGTTCAATCGTTTGGAAGTTGTCAGCGGAACTTTAGCTTCATCCGGAACTTTTACTATTCCCACCATAGGTAAAGAAGGAAGCGCTTTTTCATACACGGGTGGCCTAATAATACAACTGCCTGTCGCTGCGTTACCTACTTTGTCCGTCGTGGGTCGTGATTTAGGTAATACAGTATTTAATAAAAAAGACGGCGTACGGGGCCGGTCCACAGGCCGTCCGGCCGAAGTTAAGCAATCTATAGATGTAGCGTTATCTTTATTTCCTATTCATGCGAATAAAATTCGAAGCATGTGGACTTTAGAGTATCGGGATGTAACTGATTCAAGAAAAGACGATGATACGCTGAAACGTATTCACTTCGGAACTGAGTTCAATATTAAAGACATATTTTTTGTTCGTGCAGGTTTAAATCAAAGGTATTTCACAGCAGGATTTGAAATCGCATCTGAAAATGTAGGTTGGCAGCTAGCAACTTATGGTGAAGAGATTGGAACCAAAATTACACCCAAAGAAGACCGCAGATATAGCACACGAATTATGGTGAGGTTCTAAGCGTGAAGAAACTAAAACTAATTATTTATTTTGTAGTGTTTTGGAACTTTTCGTGCCAACCACCAAATTTATTGGATGGACTTTCATCGAAGACCTCAGATGAATATTTAATCATTGAAGCTCAAGAGGCCAACGATGCACAAAATTATGATTTAGCTATTAATATATTAATAAATCAAATTTCGAATTCAGCCAAAGTTACCATCCCAGTCAAGGAACTTTTAGCAAATGCTTACGCTGGTAAATGTGGGTTAAACTTTGTTCAGTACACAATAAGTTTAGCAGCTTCAACGTCAGGAAGTGCTTTTAGAAAAGTGATGACTCCTTTTGTTGGATCAGTAATCGCCCCTAGTTTTTGCGCTCAAGCTTTGCAGACAATGGAATCCATAGGCACTGAAACTCAAAGAACAACTAATCAAAATGCATTCACTGCTGTAGCAGGTTTAGTTTATATTGGTGCATCGCTCAGATTCAATGCTGATTTATTTCCTGTTAATGGCGATGGGGTATCCGATGTGAATTTGTGTAGTGGGCTTACTGATGCTCAGTTAGACGAGACAATTATTGGTTTCGGTTTTTTCTCAACAAATTTTAGTTATGTATCAGCAAGTCTTTTAGGAACAAGTTCACTAAATTCATTGGATCAAGTTGTCCAAATTTGCACAGCCACTATAGGATCAAGTTGCAATGCAAAAACATCTGGGGATATTACGCCAGCTATGCGCTCAGTCATCAGAGATTTAATTAACACACAAGAATACGGAATAGGTTCTTATTCAACAGGTGGTAACGATTTACTTTTACCGGGATCATGTCCATGAAAATAATTATTTTTACATTTCTATTCAGTCTTCATGTTCAAGCTTTAGAACTCTTTCAACAGGGTATGACCGCAAGATCTGCGGCAATGGGCGGGACATCAATTGCTTTTGTTCGTGGGCCAGATGCTTTATTTTCAAATCCTGCAGCTTTGGCAAAATTAGAAGGTTTTAGTTTTAATTTAATCACAGCTAACGCAGCAATATCAACAAACGCACAAAGTCTTATTTCAACTCTGCAGAAAACGGGGACTTCTTTTACAGCCGCTGATCTAAACCAATTTTATGGAAAAAAAATCTTCTCAGATGTTTCACTGCAAGGTGGTTTAGTCATTCCTTATTTTGGTGTAGGGGCTTACTCATACAATACAGCAGTACAGTCGTTTAGTAATCCGTCATTTCCTTTTTATAATGTCGATCTTGTTAGTGATTACGGATATATTATTGGTGGAGCAGTTGAGCTTTCTAAAAATTTATCATTTGGCGTTTCTGGGCGGCATGTTAAAAGATGGTCAGGAAATAAAGATATTTTGGTCACAGACTTATTAGGATCGGGTCCGCAAAATATCATTAAACAAAGATTATCAGACAAGGGTAAAGGCAATGCGCTTGATGTGGCCATGTTAGCTACATTTGATAATCCGTGGAACACTAGTTTAGCTGTCGTTTGGCGAGATCTAGGTAACACACGTTTTAGCACAACTTCTGGCAGTGGTCCTGAAAGACAAGAAGACAATTTAATTTTTGGATTATCATCACAAAAAAATATTGGTTTGATGACATGGACAAATGCTTTTGAATATAAATTTATAAGAAACGCCGGGGATATCACTAAAAAACTTCATTTTGGAACTGAAGCTTCGTTAGGACTTTTTGATTTAAGAGCTGGCTATGGGCAGGGTTATTTAAGCTACGGCGCAGCGTTCGATATTTCATTTTTACGAGCAGAAGTGACTGCCTACACGAACGAATTAGGCGCAAATGCTGGGCAAAGTCCGAACGATCGTTATCAAGCCAGCATTAGTCTTAATTTAGACTTCGATCAAAGTTTCAAGCTTCAAACATCTGAAGGAAAAAAAAGGCGACTTAACCTGAGAAGATAGTTATGCTATTCGGGTATGTTAAGTTGGACTTTTACGCATCATCCTGATGATGTGGCTGATAAATTAAATAACTTTAATCCCCAAAAAGAAACTTGGATTGTATCTGATTTAAAGTCCAAACAAGAAATACAAAAAATCGCTATTGCTCAGCAAAAATACTATTCAGATGAATCTGTTTTAAGAATTAGTGATTTTTGGAAGATGTGGATTCGTCGTTTTTGTCCTCATTTACAAATCGTTTCATCTGATTTCATTAAAGAGCTTGTTAAAAACTACATTGAAGTCTACGGCGAACAATTATCACTAGAAAAACAGGAAGCCTCAACTCTTTATAAGTACATGACTGATTTAGCACCGTTGGTATTGCATGAGCAAAGTCATCTTACATTGAAAGAATGGATAAGATCAAAAAAGCCTGAACCCCAATGGATTAAATGGGAAATCATCGCCCAGAATTGTTTACAGTATATTATTCAAACTCATCATTGTCTTGAAAGTTCATGGGTGTCGGCTTACTTGCAAAGTCAGCCTATCGAAAAAATTATTTGGCCCAATAAAATTATCTTCGATTTAGGATCAAAGATGACGTCCTTAGAAATGGGACTTATCCAAATTTTAGCGCAAAAAAACGAAGTTGAAGTTATTGTTCCACAGCTGCCAAAGAACAAACAATGGAATAATAAATTTAATTATCTTTTAAAAACTTATCAAAACTATTCAGGATTTGGAAAATCTACACAAGAGCAAATTAATTCTATACAACAACCAGTGTCTAATATTAAGCCTGAAAATTTTTATCGTTTTGCGACAGAAGTGTCTGAAGTTAAATTTATCACTCATCAAGTGCGTAAATGGATTGAATCAGGAATCAAGTCTGATTCAATCGTCATTTTATCACCCCGTGTTGAAGACTACTGGCCGTTGATTAAGTTTCACTTTGATGAAGAGGGTATTCCCCTACAAAAAGATCTGGTCAGTTCAGCTATGAGCTTGGGTCTAGTGCAAAAGTGGCTTTCAGCAATTCAGGTCAAAACTCAGAAAGCCAGTTGGGAAGATCTGGAACTGACTTACGGACAAACGCCTCAGGCTGAAAAAAACTTTGAACAGTTTAAAGCCCTGTTTCAAGAAATGTTTGATGCTGAAGATCTTAAAAGAAACACTGATATTCAAAAAAACTATTACGCCCAGATTGATCTATATAAAAAAATCAGCCGGGATCAATTTATTATCCAGCTATTAAAAAATTGGATTCAAATTGATTTCGACAAAACAGGTGAAAATATTATTCTTCAGTTAACAAAAGATTTTATTTCACAAACTATTGAAACTGAATTGTATTTTAATCAGTGGTTCGATTTGTTACAGTCAAGATTGTCTAAAAAAGAAATTAAAGTTGAAAATAGCAAACAGCATGGTGTTCATGTACTACCAGTGAATTCGGCACAAATTTTTAATGTGACTCATCGTTTGTGGATTGGATTAGATGATTCAGGTTTTAAAAGCCAGCACCAAACGCTTTTACCTATTTCAGATATTGAAGAATTAAAATCTATTTTTGATTTATCAATTGAATATCCAGAAGAAAGCCATTCTGATTTTAATTTACGTTGGTATGCAATGTCAGGCAGTAAGGAGCAAATCTTTACTTCGCCGCATGTGTCAAATTTAGGTGAACCATTAAATGTTTCGTTATTCTTTTTAGAAAACTGCAAAGAAGCACAACTAGAATTTAATTATAATACGGTCGTCGATTCTGAACAAAAAGCATTTAATCCAGAGGCCATGGATAAAACTAAACCAGTTTTATTTAATAAAATAAAACTTGAAACCAATAACGAATTTCACAAGGTCAGTCAGTTTAAGTCTGAATCTATAAGCCCATCTGATATCGAAAATTATGCGAAATGCGGATTTAAACTTTTAGCCCAAAAAGGTTTCAAGCTACGTCAATACCAAGTTACGGGTGTTGATATTGACGCCCGTCAAAAAGGCACTATACTGCATGATCTTTTTAAATTCATTATTGCTGACAAAAACTATTTGACGGTGACAAAAAAAAATATTGATCAGTATTTAGAGGAACAACGTGTTCAGAAAAAATTGTTTCCGTTGATGGATTTATTCTGGCTAACACAAAAAAATAAAATGACAGATATAGGTGTTAAATTTAGCCAAGTTGAAAAACAGCGCCTAGCCTTAGTTTCTGATGTGAGCCATCATTTAGAACATACAATAGAGATTTATTTTAACCCTGATGAGATTCAATTTGAAAGCCAGCCCCAATCGAAAAGATCAATTAAAATTAAAGGCCGTCTTGATCGGTTTGATTTACTGAAAGCAGACAATAGCTTTGTGCTGTTTGATTACAAGTCTTCAAAAAATGCAGGCACACATATGGCGGGATCATGGTTAAAGTACAACGAATACCAGCTTTTGTTGTATAGCTTGTGTGTTGAAAAAGCTTACGGATACAAAGTCTTAGGGGCTTTGTATTATTTTTATAAAAACTATGAACATAATGTGGGTTATGTTTTAGAAAAAGATTTTGATTATAAAAAATCACTCAATCTTAAAAAAAATACTTTGATGTCTGAAGAAGATCTTTTAGTTCTTAAAAATGATTTTTTGAATCAGTTGAAAACTCTTTTCGATCGTTTAACCGAGAACAATTTTAAAACAAGCCCTGTGGATGAAAAAGAATGTCAAACATGTGATTGGAGGAAGCTATGCAGAGCACCCCATCTAAACTAGATATTCGCTTTATTCGCGCTGGTGCAGGCGCAGGTAAAACAACACAGTTGATCAAAGCCTGTATTGATTTTGCCCATCAATTTCATTTACAACATGGCCGCTACCCAAAAATTGTGATGACGACTTTTACCAAAAAAGCAACCCAAGAAATCAAAGAAAGACTTTTAACAGAGGCTTTAAGGCATGATAATGAAGATTTATTTCATTATTTTAATAAACGATCAATGGTTCAGATTGGAACTATTCACGGTATATTAAGTTTGTATTTAAGACAGCACGGTGAAGTCTTGCGGTTATCGACAGACATTCGCGTCGTTGATGATAATAAAGTAATCACTTATTATAAAAAAGTAATCAAGTCTGCTTTAGAAAAGAAATCTGGCTATCAAAAACTATTAGACAACTATAGCTTTAGGCAGCTGTGTGAGTTTGTATTGAAAGGTCATCAGCTGTTAGCTGAGTTTCCTGACTTAAAAGCCACGCCTTTAGAACTACTTAAAAAAATATCACAGATTGAAATCGATCAAGTCATCGAACAAATTGACTTGTTTTTGGCGGAAGCTAAAGTCTTACCAGTTAAATGGGACGATTATAAAAATTTTGTATTGAATTATAAATCGGCTTTGCGGAAAAAAGATTTCTGTCAATTAGCTGACATTTATGAAAATAAACCGCGTAAGCAGACGCTATCTAAGAAAAGTCCAGAAATGCCTGAAGAGATCGACCAGCTGATTAAAGAACTATTTGTAAAAAATCCGATTAGTCATTTATTTTCTGATTCAGCCCTAGAGCAGTTTAACAACAACAACCTCATTTTCTTAGAATTAGTTAAAGAAACTTTTACGCAGCGCCAGAAATACATCCAAAGTACTGGTGAAATCAGTATTGCTGATTTAGAACTATTAACTTATCAGATTTATTTAAAAAATCCTGAATCAATGAAACAGTTTTCACAACAGTTTGATTATTTTATGGTGGATGAATACCAAGATACATCACCTTTGCAGGTTAAAATTCTAAATGCCATGATGGAAAACAAATCACATTTTATTGTGGGTGATCCACAGCAAAGTATTTATTTATTTCGCGGCGCCAGATCAGAAGTCTTTTTTAATAAAGAAAAAGAAATTCAAAATAAAGGCTATCAAACTGAAAATCTGATGACAAATTATCGGTCAAGCCCCCGATTAATGAGCTTTATTAATTCATTCTTTAAACACTACTCAAGTCAATTTCAGCCGATGACACCTTTTGAAGAAAGTTCAAAAAACAACACAGCTGAAGATGCTGAATTGATCACGACAACTGACGAATTCATATCGATCTGTCAGAAAATTATCAAACTTAACCAAAATCATGTGAATTTTTCTGATATCGTTATTTTATTTAAAAAGAATTCTGATATTATGAAGTTCGCAAAATTTTCCAATCAATTTAATATTCCGGTGCAAGTGCAAGTCGCCAGTGGCTATGAAAACAAGCGTGAAATTTTAGATCTCGTCAGTTTTATTAAATTTTTAGCAAATCCTCATGATACTGAAAATTTGATTTTACTGCTGCGCGGGCCATGGTGGGCAATGGCAGACGATGAGATTCTTTGCATCAGGGAAAACTCTGATTATTCTTTTTGGTTTCAACTGCAGGCTAAAGAACACGATGTAGTTAGTTTATTAAAAGGCTATGAAAAAACATTTTTTGAAAAAGGTTTATCAGAAACTGTGATTTCATTTTTAAAACAAACTTTGTTTTTAAAAGCGTCTTATTATCTAGATCCAACGACACAGCGTGAATCAAATATTTGGAAATTCGTCCAAACAGTTTTAAATGCCGAAAACAAAAAAGATTTCAATTTGAATAAATTTATCCATCAAGAATTAACATCAATGCAAAATGATTTTACATCAGGTGACGGCGAAGGTATTCCCTTGATCGCAGCTAACCGGGTTTCATTGATGACAGTTCATGGATCTAAAGGTTTGCAGTTTCCGCACGTGATTATCCCAGGGTTTTCATCACAGCCAAGTCTAAAGACACATGAATATTTAACATTTAGTCCTGAAACATCGTATGTTAGTCTTAAATGTTTTATTGATGATTCAGAATCTTTAGAAACATCAGTTTGGTCACGTCGTGAAATGGCAATGTACGCTGACCGACAAAAAAATGAAAACGATCGCTTATTGTATGTGGCTATGACCCGCGCAAAAAAAAGCTTATCATTGATAAATGAAGTTAAAAAATTAGATGATATTAAAATGCCTAAAAATAGTTGGTTTGAAAGATCACCGTGGACGTTAAGTTTATTATGTGATAATCAGAACTTTAAAGTTTTATTGACTGAGGAAAACCCTGAAATCAGCCAAATTTCAAGTGCAGAAAAAACAGATAGCCCGTTGATTCAAAAATTGAATTTAAATAATGATCAGTATGTCGATTCGATGGAATCTTCAGGGGTGACTCATTTGCTGTCAGCGACTAAATCAACCCAATCTGAAAACAAAAAAGAGTCTACTCAGACTGAACAAAAAGAACAAATAGACCGTTATGCCAATGACACTGTTCAAGCTTTTCAAAAAGCTGAAAAAGGCACAGGTTTACACCGTTATTTTGAATCTTTAAAGTATTTAAGTTTAGATGACGTGACAACGTATCTTCCAGAAAAAGACAAAAAAGCAGTCCGTTGGATGTTGAACCAAAAAGAAGTCAACTTAACAGACCTACTGCAATCTGGGCATGTTGAATGGGGTTTTGGGTTACAAATCGGATCAAAAATGATTCAAGGGCAGATTGATGCCTGGTCTATTTTAGGTTCAGATTTCTATATTCTTGACTATAAAACAGGTCAGCAGAAATACTTAGATAAGGCTTATTCGCAATTAGAATTTTATGCCTTTTGTTTAAAAGAGATGGGGCTTTTAAAAGAATCGCACAAAATTAAATTGGTGGTCATTTATCCGATGGATGAAGTGGTCAAAATTAAGACTATTAGCTTTAAAGATTTAGAACAAATTACAACTGAGTTTAAATAATGAATATCTTAAGACGACAATTTTTTATTTATCCTGAAATTCAAAAACCACTTCTGATGCAAGTTTTTTTTGGTTTAACTTTACTATCAATGGTTCAAGCTACGGGTATTTTTTTAGCCATGAAATGGATGGCAAATCAAGTCGCTGCAGATATTTCTTTAGTCGTTGATTACCGTGTTTTAGGGACGTGGAAAGTTTTTCTTTACGCTGCGATATTAATTCCGATGGTATTAAATTTAGTTATAGGTCTTTTTATTGTTCTTTATACTTCCAATAAATTTGCAGGGCCTTTGTTTAGACTAGAGAGAGAAATCGACAAATATTTAAACAAAGAAACTGATAAAGTGATTGTTAATTTTCGCACTCATGATCACCTGCATTCGCTGGCTCAAAAAATAAATAAAATGAGCGCTAAACAAAATAGCTAGAATTATTTTTTAAAATTTCTAAGGCCTTTCTGCACCCACCAAGTGTTTAAGTCTTTGACGATCAGGCATTTAATGGATCAGGCTTGGATATTTTGGCTCCAAAACAGTTCCTAATTCGACATAATCGTTTTAACAGCCCAAAAAGTTGGAAAACATCTTGCTATAGTCTTTATCTAGGAGACTCCGCTTTTTGGGGTTTAAACTGTATGACGTTGCTGGTACGTTTTCAAAAATTAAGCTTGAACCTGTTTAAAGTAGTCTTAGCCACGACTTTATTAGGTCATATCGCCTTTGCCAATCAAAACACAGCAGCAAAAACAATGACGACGACAGCAAAAATCCCTGCAAAAGAAGTAGTAAAAGCTTTCGGTCTATTATTAGATTTATCTTACAATTCAAATATGTACGCTGAAGACGACATTAATCAAACGACATATAGCAATTTAACTATTATTCCTAGCTACAAAATCACTGATCGATTAACAACAAGTCTACGTTCGGATATCACGAAGCATTTCACGCAAGATGAAAACACAGAAATGACAAATACACGCATGAGGTTGTCTTATTTAACAGCTCAGCTGACAGATCTAATTTCTTGGTCAAATCGCTTTGATGTGTGGATTCCCACAAATCGTAAAGCACAATTAACAGATAGATTGATCACTGCAACAGGTGTTGGAACTTCATTAAAATATGCAGGTAATATAACAACAGCGATATTAGCTTTAGGTATTACACGCAATTACCACCAATATGATTACAGTACGACCGGTGAACAACTTAATGAATATACAGCAACGCAGGCATTATCTTTAGAATTCAGTCTGATTGAAAAATTAAGTTTATCGATCGAGGGCACATATATCATGGCCAGAACTTACCAAAATACCTCTAAGTATGCTTTTGAAACTGCGGTTGGTTTGGACTACGCAATGACAAAAAATTTCTCAGCCTCTGTAGGCCTATCAAATGGTGGCAGTGCGCTAAAAGCCAATGGCGTTGATTCTAATATTGAATTTTTAAACGAAAAAACATCTGAGCTAAGTGCTGGGATCGGTTACACATACTAATGAAAGTTAGTGGAACAGGAGAGGGTATGAAAAAGACAACTTTATTAAAGGCAACTGTGAAGGCAGCAACTTTACTTGCCACATTGGGGTTAGTTCTTACGGGGTGTACTAAAAAAACACCTTATGAAGGATTAAAAAATAAAGAAGAAGATGAAGTAAAGGCTACAATCATGAGTGCTAACAGCAAGCAATCTGATGAATATCTATATGTTGCATCTACAGCTAACTCAAGCCGTTCATCCGATGTGGCCCGTCCGTACTGGCAGGGTGAAGAAAAAATAGTTAAATTTCAATTCACTGATAAAACATTAGATGTTATTGAAATCGAAAAAGAAAATCGATTTGCACAAAATTCAACGAACAGCAAATTAGTCCTGACTATTCCGGTGGAACACATTGAATATTCCTGTGCAAAGAATAGTTCTGGCGAATGTACAAATAAAGAAGAAAAAAATATAGAAATTCACTGGTCTAAGCGTTCAAAATTTAAGGCTGATTTTTCTGGAATCAAAGTCACTGAAAAAAGTATGTTGCCGATTGAATTAGAAAACTTATTCAATCAAGGTTGTTATGCGCCAACTGCTGACAAATTAATTGGCTATGAAATGAAAGCTGACAAGATTAATATTTTAATGGAGAAAACATTCACAATAAATGTGAACTGTGCAAATGCTATTGAAAAGTTGTCAGATTTGACAATCAGTCAAGTTTATCACTATTCTTTTGCAAAAATATCTAAACTAGCATCAGCTGATTTTAAACCAGTTTTATATCCACAAACTGATGAAAATACTTTTGGATTTTTCACAACTGAATACACAAAATTAGATATCGATAACAATTCAACTGAAAAAGACAAAGTTGTTTTAATGAATCACTGGAATCCAAATCGTAAAGTGATTACTTATTATTTAAGTCCTGAATTTGCTAAAACGGGCAATGCACAGATCAAAAACGCCACTGAATTATCAGTGCAAAGAATCAATGACAGCTTAACGAAAGCCGGCGTTGATTTGCGAATCGATTTAAAACAAGGTGATGGTTCACAATTATCTGGTGATATCACTAACAGTATGATCGTTCTTGTGGAAGACCCGTCAGCAGCGGGAGTATTGGGTTACGGTCCTTCTGTGGCAAATCCAACAACGGGTGAAATTCTAAGTGGACGTGTCGTTATGTATAAAGGTATTTTAGAAACATACATTAAATACACCTATGAAGAAATCCGTCGTGGTGAATTAGCAAAACTAGAAAATGCAGAAACTAAAAAGTTGATTCCAATTTCGGCTCCAAGTTATTTGATTAGACCTATTCAAACAGCTGTAGTTGAAAAAACAGCTAAACCAGCTGGTCAATCTGCTGCTGCAAAATCTAAAAGTCCTGTTTTACCTAGCCAATCATCAGCTGTTTTAGCAAAAGGCAAAGACGCTATCGTAAAAAGTTTAAGAAATTACACACAAAATGTAAAAGCGATCAAAAAAGACAATGTCTTAGAATCAGGTAAAGATTGTTACTTTACGACAGAAGCTATCAGCGTTGATAAAAAAGTCAGTGCTGATGTGATTGAAGTTATGGGTGATGACTTAACAGCATGGGAAGATTTATCTACAGGTGAGAAAAAACAAGTGTTAGATATTTTAATGCCAGTAGCATGGATTCCAACATTAGTTCATGAATTAGGTCATAACTTAGGTTTAAGACATAATTTTTCTGGATCTGAAGATAAAGCTAATTATTTTTCTAAAGAAGAATTAGCAGTAAGTGGTGTTGAGCATGATATTCCATACAGCTCAGTGATGGATTACGGTGCTAGTGAGTTAAACTTGCTACCAACAATGGGCAATTATGATGTTGCAGCTTTACGTTATGGCTATAATCGCCAAGTTGAAACCAACAAAGGCGAGATCGTGCAATTAACATCGTCTTTGGAAAGCTTCAAAGCAGCTAGTGCAACTGCTAAAACAGAACTTAAAGACTATATGTATTGTACTGATGAAAATGTGGGTGCTAATGCCGGTTGTAAACGTTTTGATGCGGGTACATCGTATGTTGAAATCGCTCAGCATTTAATTAAAGACTACGAAGAAAAATATTATTTACGTAATTTCCGTAATCAACGTTTAAGCTTCAGTTTAATGAGTGATTTAACTTACGCAGATAGAATTTCGTACACTTTTGACAACTTAAGAACATTTTTTGAAGTGCGTGAGCGTCTAAAAAATGAATTTAACTTGGTAGATTCTGCGCCAGAATGGAGCGAAATTGCATGGTTGAAAGATTTAAATGATGCTGTGACTATATCAGGTGATTTCTTTATCAAAGTCTTAACAACGCCTGAATTAACATGCGCTGTTGCACAAGCCACAACGCCAGATCAAATTCAATTTTTGATTCCGATTGATGGATTATCAAAAAGATCAGCTAACTGTTATGAAGCAGAAATTAATCCTGCTTACACAGTTGTTGGACAATTCGGTAAATCGTTTCAATCAAGAAAAAGTGCATTATCAACAAATGCTTACATTGATCAAATTGATGTACGTGGAACTTGGATTGATAAAGTTTTAGCGGCGAAATATATTTTTGCTCGCAAAACAGGTTCATTTAATTTTGATAAATATGCTGATAACTATACAGACATTCCTGAATTTAAAGAAAAATTAATTAAAGCCAGCAATGAGATCGCTTTAAATAAAGCGACAACTGAAGTGACTGTGCGTGATGAATCAGGAATGCCTTTAATATCTGGTGTTGTGAATGTTGATACATTTAAAACGCACGTGATTCCTGAATTAGTGTCACCATATATTTCAAAAGCTATGGGTGTTCCGACGACAGAAAGTTATTTTACAGAAACGTATTTAAAAACTATACGTGATGACATGTTATCAGTACCAAGTGCGGCCCTAAAAAGCCGCGAGATGGTCGATCTATTTACTGTTCGTCAGTTGTCAGATTTATCAACAATTGATCAATCGACTTTAAAATCGGCTTTGCAAATTGATATCGGGAACAAAAAGTACTTAGCAAATGTTGAAAAAAATCAATTAGCAGCCGTTTTAATTCAAACCGCACACGTGGGTGCTGTGGTTGGTTCGCTTGAAATTCAAGAAATCCTTGATGTTATAGCTGCTCGCGAAAAAGGCGAAGTAGCTCCGCAAGGACCAAAAATGAATGAAGCTTTGATGGCAGCTTGGACTTTGGATATTAACTTATTAAAGCAATTCGTTGATTTAGGATTAACTTATGAGGAACTGCAAGAATTGATTCAAATTATGCCTGCTTCGTAGTAGGCTAATTTCATGAGTTCATTAAATGTTATCATCTACACAGACGGAGCCTGCTCCGGTAACCCTGGCCCTGGTGGCTGGGGTTCTGTTTTTGCGACCTACACCAATGCAAATGATGTTGTTATTTACGAGCTGGGTGGACCAGCGGCGCAAACCACAAATAACCGCATGGAGATGGAAGCGCTTATTCAGCCACTGCAACAACTTTCTAAAAAGTTAACCAAAACCACCAGTTGCCAAATTCAGATCTACACAGATTCAGTTTACGTGATTAAGGGTGCCACCCAATGGATTCACGGCTGGAAAAAAAACGGCTGGAAGAACGCTGCAGGTGAAGATGTCATTAACCAAGATTTATGGCGTGATCTTGACGAAGTTTTACGAACTTTAAAAACAAAAGCTGAATTAAAAATAAAATGGGATTACGTGAGAGGCCATCAAGGCACGCACGGCAATGAACGTTGCGATCAAATTGCTGTGGCATTTTCTAAGAATGATTATATTGATTTGTATCAAGGTTCAGCTGCCCATTATTTTTTTGATATTTTGACTCCTCCGCCGACAGAACCGATAAAAGAAAGTAACTGGAAAAAAGATAAAACGGCTGCGCCTAAAAAAAGCTGGTATATGGTTTTAAAAAATGGCGTTGTTAGCCGCTACGATGCATGGGCACAGTGTGAGGCTGCCGTTAAAGGCGCGTCAGGTGTGAAATTCAAAAAAGTATCCAGTGATTCCGAAGAAGCAGATCTGTTAAAATCCTGGGGTAAATAGTACGCCCACACATACTAAAATGCACTTGACTGCATTTTAGTATGTGCTAGAATGTAATCTATGGATTTAACAAGATATCTTAAAAAACAAATAACTGAAGATCTTGATGAAAAAATGGTTTTCCTAGGTGGGCCCAGACAAGTTGGTAAAACCACGTTAGCTAAAGCATTTATTAAAAAACCTGAGCAATATCTTAATTGGGACTTAGCTAAAGATCGTCAGGTTATATTAAAAGGTGAGTTGAATACAGACTTGTCGCTGATTGTTTTAGATGAAGTTCATAAATACAAAAATTGGCGATCGTTAGTTAAGGGCCATTTCGATAAGTTTTTTCCTGATTTAAATTTAATGGTCACGGGGTCTGCGCGGCTTGATTATTTTCGAAAAGGAGGGGATTCACTTGTAGGACGGTATCACTATTTAAGATTACATCCACTTTCTGTTCTAGAAATTAACAAAAAACCAAGTATTAAAGATTTAGAGCATTTAATAAAATTTGGTGGTTTCCCGGAACCATTTAATAAACAGAATATGAAATTTCTTAATCGCTGGCAGCTGGAAAGAGTTTCTCGTGTAGTTAATGAAGATCTAAGAGATTTAGAAAAAATAAATGAAATTTCTTTAGTTGAACTATTGGCACAAGCACTTATTAGCCGTGTCGGTTCGACTTTATCAATTAAGAGTCTAAGTGAAGATTTGCAGGTATCCCCGCACACAGTGGATAGATGGATTGGTTTGCTAGATAATCTGTACTACAGTTTTCGGATATCTCCCTATGGTTTAGAAAAAATGAAAGCTGTTAAGAAAGCTCAAAAGCTATTTATGTGGGACTGGTCACTCATTGATAAGCCAGGAGCAAGGTTTGAAAATTTAGTGGCCAGCCATTTATTAAAATTTTGTCACTACCAAGAAGATACGTTAGGTTTAAAAACTGAACTACGATACTATAAAAATACAGTTACTGAAAAAGAAATAGATTTTATAGTTCTGCAAAAAAACAAACCTTTATTTGCAGTAGAATGTAAAACCGGTGACAAGAATATTTCTAAAACATTAGTTAATGATGGGCAGCGAATGAATATACCAAAGTTGTATCAAGTTCACCTGCTGTCAAAAGACTATGGTAAAGAAAGTTCAGGTCGAGTTCTGCCATTTATTAAATTTTGCGAGCTAGAAAATATTCCGTAATGCTGCACTTTTTCTCAAATTGATACAACTGTGCTGTCGTGTATTCACTGTCCATAATTAAGCAATAAATGACTTAATTAATTAAACAAAAAAGCCGATAATTCATCTATGAAACCATACAAATCAGCAATCTATTTTTTAAAAAATAAAAAAGCAGTATCAATAGTCGAAACATTAGTTGCAGTTGGAATTATGTCTATCATGATGGCAGGTTTTGCTTCAATGTTATCAAGCCAAGGTAAGGAAACAAGAGCTCTCGCGGAAGTGCTTGGCGTTCAGGATTTACAAAAATCGATGATAGGTATTATGGCCAAAGGTGATGTTTGTCAGTACATGTTGCAAACAAAAACGTTTAATGCTCAAGCTGTTCAAAACGGGACAGCACAAGAAATTGATATGGGAACAGACCCCATCTATTCAGGTATGGTCAATGCGACAACTCCTGGTCCTGTATTTATTAAAAAAGGAGACAAAGGATCAGCTTTTTCTTCATCACTAGTTGTTGAAAATATCAAATTTGTGGTTGATTCAGGAAGTTATATTGGTGGTAATGGAGCTTTCATCGGTCATTGGATTATTAATTTTGATAGTTCGAAAAGTGTTCGAAAACTAAAACCAGTTTCTATCGCTGCCGCCATTTATGCAAATACATCGTCACCAACAGCGGCACAGTCCACAGCTTGCTTAGGTAATGATAGTGCCGCCACACCAAACTTTGCAAATACAAGCGCAGTTTGTAGTTCGACGACTGAGGGTCAAATCCGTTATGATAGTGCAACAAAAAAAATGTCATTTTGTGACGGCACTTCTTGGGCAGCACTGAGTGGCACTACGAATCTACCACTTGGTGGAACAGGTAGTACAGGTGCTACAGGTAGCGCAGGCGCCACAGGTTCAGGGCAGTGTCAAATGGGGCAAGTTTGGAGTGGTTACACTTGTACATGGGTACTTTCAGATCTACGACTCAAGGAAAATGTTAAAACAATAAAAAAGCCGTTAGAAGCGCTAGAAAAAATTCGTGGTGTAACATGGACATGGAAAAATAAAGAATTCGGTGAACTCACAGCGCCGATGGGAATTATCGCGCAAGACGTAGAAAAAGTTTATCCTAGTTTAATCAAAGAAGAAAATGGCATCAAAAAAGTTCAATACACTGGGCTGATAGGTCCACTGATCGAGGCCACTAGAGAACTTAATTATAAAATAGAGCTTTTGAAAAAACAAAACTCAGAGCTTAAAGAACAAAATTCTACAATAAAAATATATCTTTGTGGTAAAGACCAGAAAGCTGATTTTTGCAAATAGACTTTTAATTTTCAACTTATAATTTCAATTTTTTTTCGTGTTTGTCGGCTATTTTTTTACCGAAATTATCTTCAATAGCAATCAAGTAATGACTTAAAATAGTTTTGGGATTGCCAACAACATGATCCATTTCTTCAAAGTATCTTTTCAGTAAAACAAATTTTTTTATTTTTGAGTGTTTAATTAAATGTTTAATGTCGTCACGGTCTTTACCGAATAAGCGGGTCACTTTCATAAGAACTATGTCTACGGGATCTGGAACAAAAATATTTAGAAATTGTATCTTTAAATCACTGTAGGAAGTAAATCGATCTTCCATATTGTATGGGCCTTCGCTAATTGATGATTTAGAAAGTGGTATACTTACGCCAACTTTTTTCTCAGCCTTTTTCCAAGCCTCTTTAAGTTCTTTAGGTATAGTTGAATAGGAATCTGCATCTAAAGTCGCACGAGGGCTTAAATATTTAACGACTAGTGCTGTGCCTCCAGTTAGAATTAAATCTGTTTTTTTAGTTAAGTGTTTGTCAGTTTCGATAAGAACTTGATCAATAATATTTTTATTAAACTATTTGATCCCACTTTATGAATCTTTCAAAATAATTCTCAGTCGAATTAAGTGTGAACACATTCCATTTATCAGCTGATTTATTTTTTCTTTCCTTAACAGCCTTTAAAACACGTTCACTTGGTTTTTCATGGCCTAGATATAATGTATTAAAGTTTTCAGAATAAAATGTATTAGCTAATATTTGCAAATTTTTAGTTTTTGAAAACTCAGCAGCCAATTCTAAATAGTAACCAAAAAGCTGAAAATAGTCTTGCTGATCAAGTCTTGAAAGTAGTTTATTTAGGTTTATTTTTTTTGAATATTTAAGTAGTAGATAAGGCATCAAAGATTCCAGCATTCCATCTGTCAGAGAGTAGTGCAAACCCCACTTTAAAGTTTCTTCGAAACCCATACTATGGGGAGCATTTTTATCATAAGCCAGCGGAGCGCCATAAAACGCAAGATGATTGCAAGTTTCTTCAAAAGCAGGAGTCTTATTTAAAAATCCAAATTCTATATTTAACACCCGAGCCACTTTTTCTAAGGTCTCGCTTTCAAAGTTTTCACCATGCGATAAATTATAGAGTGAAGTTCGCGAGACTCCAGCCTGTTCAGCTAAAGGCTTCATTCCATAACTTTTCATAAGATCTTTTAAGGGGTCTAGTTTCACATATACCATTGTAGACTATATCGGCAGGCGTGTCCATTATAATGAACACATGTAAGATATTGATAACATTAAACTATTCTGTATAGCTTTTGTATTCAATCAACGTTTTTGCAAATTCACCATAAGCATTCACAGCAGTCACTTCCGCTGCGATTTTTTTGTTAAATGCATCCACTAGAAAATTAATATCAGATCGTCCTTGATTGTAATTCACAGTAATCTGGCGAACAGCTTCCAGTCTGTATTTTACGATATTTTCTGTGGCTTTAATGTTTGAAAAGGCGATATTTAATTTTTCTTTTAAAGTGATTATTTGATTTTTTAAATCATCTTCAGATCTGTTTAGGCGGTCAGATTCTAATTGTTTTAATGATAAACGATATTTCTGTTCAGCATCAGCTGCTTTGTTATTGAAATAGTAATTTAATTTAACACCGACTTTATATTTATTTTGATCGCCTTTGTTCATCTGGCTATAAGATTCAGATTGGTCGGCATCCACACCATTTTGATTGTATTCACCATAGATATCTAAAGTCGGATAATTATTATATTTATTTGCACTGTAATCAGCATCAGCAGAAACCGATTTTAATTTCTGAACTTTATATCTGGTTAAATTCTCAATATCACCTTTGAAATCAGCTGGCAATTGAGCTGAAGAATTTTGCGGGTCGATTGTCAGCATTTGGCTTTGTGGAATATTTAATTCAGTTTTGAAATCAATTAAATATTTCCACAAAGTCTGTTTATCCACAAGCAAGCTTTGCTTTCTGAGTTCATATTCAGCTAAAGCTTGTTCAAGTTCGCCAGCGTTTGCTGTGCTATTTCTTTTTCGTCTTTGGATCGTTTTGACTAGGTTGTCATACTTCTTCATTAATAAATCATTTTCAGCTACAGAAACTTGAATGGCTTTGATTTTCCAATATAGATCTACAATATTTTTTTGGATTTCAAATTGATCTAGTTTGTTTTGCAATGCCAACTTGTCATAGGTTAACTGCACTGATTTATAACTGAGATAGTCTTTAGCTGAAAACAATGTGGGAAATACATTTTGACTTAAGGAAAATTGCACAGAATTTTGTGAATTTTTAGCTGATAGCACATCAGATTCGTAATTATTACGACTATAATTCACGTTAAAGGTTGTTCCAGTGATAAATTTCTTATCTAAAAATACTGAATAAACAGTACGATCAGAATCAGGTGAAATAAAAGTTGAAGTGGATTTCACATGATCTTTTTCGTTGTAAGCATCTAAACCTAAAGTCCAGCGGTAAATCTGTAAGAATTGTCCAGTGACATAATCTTGATTAAATAAATTAATTTCAGTTTTTCTGTTTGATAGACTTTGTGCGTTGATCAATTCATTCACCGTTGTGTCATTGACTGTAACGGATGGTTTTACAGCTGCCCACACTGGCAAAGCCAGTATACAGAGTGAAAACAGACAAAAATATTTAATGAAATGCGCATGCAATTTCTTGTTTAATCGGTATTTATTTTTAATACTAATGTGAACCATACTAAGGAGACTAGCATGCGTCTTTCTGATATCTCAATTAAAAATCCTGTTATGGCATGGATGATCATGTTATTTTTAATGGTCTTTGGTGCAATTTCTTTTTCAAGATTAGGCATCAGTCAATTCCCAGATGTGGATTTTCCATCGGTGAATATATCAATTACACTTGAGGGGGCTTCACCAGAAGTCATCGAAACAAATGTTGTTGAACCTATTGAAGACTCTCTAACTACACTAGAGGGTGTTAAAAGCATCAGCTCATCAAGTCGTAGTGGAAACGGAAACATATCAATAGAATTTAATTTAGATCGAAATATCGATGCAGCTGTTCAAGAAGTTCAAACTAAAGTTTCACAAGCCCAAAGACGTTTACCTAAAGACATAGATCCACCGGTGATTTCTAAATCAAACCCTGATGATCAACCAATTATGTGGTTAGCAGTTACCAGTGAATCAGGCGATCGTCGTGAATTGATGAAATACACGCAAGAATATTTAAAAGATCAATTTACTTCTGTAAAAGGTGTCGGCGATATCATATTAGGTGGCTTTACTGATCCTATTTTAAAAGTTCAAGTGATCCCTGAAAAATTAAAAAAATATAATATTACTGTTTTAGATGTGGTTGACACAATTCAAAGTGAACATAATGAACTACCTGGCGGGCAAGTTGATAACAATGAAAGTGTTTTCAATGTGCGCGTTAAAGGCGAAGCAAAAACTATTGAAGAATTTAGAGCCATCACTGTTTCAAAACGGGCTGGGCAAACTGTGACAGATCCGGCTAATCGTGTGCGCTTATCAGATGTGGCCGATATTCAGCTGGCCTTAGCGGATGATAAAAGACTTTCCAGATTTAATCAGGTGATGTCGATTGGTATCGGGATTAAAAAACAGCGCGGTACAAATGCTGTGGCGGTAGCTAAAGCCGTTAAAGAAAAAATGGCGGCATTAGAAAATAACTTATTACCTGGAATTAAAATCAGTATCAATTTTGATACGACGCAGTTTATTGAACGATCGATTTCTGAATTGAACACACATTTGATTCTAGCAGTTATTTTGACAGCTTTTGTTTGCTGGTTTTTCCTAGGCAGTTTTACTGCGACAATCAATGTTCTACTATCAATTCCGACATCTATTTTAGGAACGTTCATCGCGTTGTATTTTTTAGGATTCACATTAAATACTTTTACACTGTTGGGTTTAACATTAGCCATTGGTATTGTCGTCGATGATGCGATTATGGTTTTAGAAAATATTTTTAGATACAATGAAAAAGGTAAAAATCAAATCGAATCGGCTATCATCGGAGCCCGTGAAATTGCGTTTGCAGCAATGGCTGCAACGGCTGCGGTCATCGCGATTTTCCTACCGGTGGCTTTTATGGATGGAATCATTGGCAAATTCTTTCTTCAATTCGGAATCACGATTTCATTTGCGGTGTTTTTATCTTTGATCGAAGCTTTAACGATTACACCAATGCGATGTGCGACATTTGTTCAACACAGTGCTAGAACAACTAAAATCGGAAAATCTTTTGATCTTATTTTAGATGCAACTCAAAAAACTTATGAAGTAAGCCTTAAATGGGCGATGACTCATCGATGGAAAACATTAATGGGGTCTTTCATACTTATGGCGGCAAGTTTTGCGATCATGAAATATATCCCCAAAGAATTTACTCCGGCACAAGAATCAGGTTTATTACGTGCTCGTTTAAATTTGCCAACAGGTACTTCGTTTCAAGTTACAAATGAAAAATGCCAACTGATAGAAAAATATCTTTTGGCTAACCCCAATGTTCAGCAAGTGTATTTAAGTATTGGTGGTTTTGGTGGGGGTGGTTCTGAATCAAACGTTGCGATGATGTTTGTGTCATTAAAACCTAAGAGAGAGAGAAAAATTTCACAGGATGACTTTATTAAAGAATCCCGTACAGAAATCATGAAAATTATTGGTAAAGGCAGTCGAATTTCAATTCAAGATCCGACAGCGCGTGGGTTTGGTGGCGGTGGTCGTGGGTATCCAGTTGAATTTGTTTTAAAAGGCCCCGAATGGGATGAATTATCAGCGCAAGCTGGTCAGTTGATTGAAGAAATGAAAAAAAGTGGACTTATGACTGATATTGATACCAATTTACAGTTGGGTTTACCCGAAATTCAAATTTTACCAAATCGTGATAAAGCCAATGCCTCAGGTGTAAGTATCAACAGCGTTGCTCAAACAATTAATGCCATGATTGGTGGAATCCGCGTTGGTCAGTATGCTGACGGTGGAAAAAGATATGATATTCGTGTTAATCTGCAAAAAAATAGCGATCAAGTCAAAGATTTAGAAAGTCTATTCGTGGCTAATACTCGTGGTAATTTTGTGCCACTTTCACGAATTGTCGAATTTAAAAATGCTAAAACTTTACAGCAAATTAATCGTGAAAATAGATTAAGATCTATTTCAGTTTTCGCTAATTTAGAAAAAGGGATTAAAACGGATCAAGCCTTTGGTTTTGTTAGAACTAAATCTAAAGAGTTACTGAAACCAAGATATTTTATTGAAGAATTCGGAACCTCGAAGTCGCAAAAGGAATCATTTCAAGGTTTGATTCTGGCTTTAGTTTTAGGGTTGATTGTAGCCTATATGATTTTAGCAGCGCAGTTTAATTCATTTATTGATCCAGTGACGATTTTGATGGCTTTGCCTTACAGCGTGGCTGGAGCTTTTTTCGGATTATTGATTACGGGACAATCATTGAATATTTATTCGATGATTGGATTATTATTATTGATGGGGATTGTGAAAAAGAATTCTATCCTGCTTGTGGAATTTGCAAACAGTGTACGTGATAAATCTGGAGTGAATGCATTTGATTCAATGATGCTTGCGGGACCAACGCGCTTACGCCCGATCCTGATGACATCATTTGCAACAGTGGCTGCAGCAGTGCCAACAGCCATTGCGACCGGCGAAGGGGCTGAATTAACGCGATCAATGGCGATTACAATTATATTTGGAGTTTTATTTTCTACATTTTTAACACTGTATGTGATTCCAGTGATTTATATCTTTTTAGAAAGATTTCAAAAAAGTAGTTCTAACAATGTAAAAATCAAACAGGCTTTTAAAGCTGTGGGTGATGAAGGATTAGAAGAAAACTAATTATCTCATCATACCGTAAGCGATAAGCCCTGGGATAATGATATATAAAATACTGTCTCTGATTAAATAGTAAAAGAAAAACAGCAAAGCTAGTTTCCAGCCATATTTTTTAAATGTGGCTTTAAGACCAATGGCTTTAAAATCATCACGAACATTTTTAAGAAAGTTTTTAAATCTCTGAATCGGTGATTGATTCAGGCTTGATAGAAGTATTGTCCCAGTCTTGCTTGCAAAGTGGCCTAAGGCCATGTTTTTCACGGGCTTCGTCACAACGAGGAACATTTTGGCCATCTTCATAAGAGGCTTTAAAACGGCGACAAGGAGAAGGTCGATTTTCATATATTTCACAGTTAACAAAATGGCCGATTCGACCTTTTAAGGCAACACATTTAGGCGAGTGTTTAACATCTGTGCCTTTCATGCTACGAAGTTGTGATGTTGTGTCAACCCAGTGGCCTTGTGGGACAGCATTGTTTTGCTCTTTTGACTCTGCTTCACGCCAGTAAAATGAAACGCGAAAGCTTGCGCAGCAAGCTCCGCATTTTTGACAAGGATGTAGTTTGTCAGTTGTTTGGCTAATTACTTTTTTTCGCCTTCAGCTTTTTTAGTTTCTTGTTTAGCTTCATGTTTGGCATCGCGTTCTGCTTTTCTTTCATCTTTGAACGCTTTCTTATCGGCTTTAAGTTCTTTTCTGTCTTTATGAAGTTCTTTGCGTGCATTTTTGCAAGACTCAGAAAATGTGAAGTCTTTGTTGGCTTCTTTGAAGGCCTTCATGCATTTCAAAAGACCTTCGCCAACTTCTTTGCCAGCGCAACCAGTTTTAGTAGCGTCTTCAGAACAAGCTGTTTCAACTGCGTTTCTTTGGGCTTCAATTTTTTGCTTTATTTCGGCTTTTTTTTCAGCATGGGGACCGTTTTTATTGTGGCCATCAGCGGATACATTGGCGCCGATCAATAGGATCAAAAAAAGACATATGATAGTTTTCATGGAATACTCCTTTAAGTGTTTTAAATAGCTTAGCAATTAGCATATACTCATTTTTTTGACTTCATAAGTGGCATTATTCATCTTTTTTTAAGCATTATACTGCGCATAAAGACCAATGGCTTGCTTTTTAGACCAAAAATACCCTTCAATAAAAAATGATCAAATAAATGAAGTGGTTAAGTTTTCATATTGAAAGGGTCCATCGTGAGTAAAATCACTAAAAGTAGTACAGCAGAGTATTTCGCAAAAAACTTACAACAAGTGGGTTTTTCTTCACCTTTAAAAGCCGTTTTAACGACTCTTAAAGAAGCCGTGGATAATTCATTGGATGCTTGTGAGCAGCACAAGATTTTACCAGATTTAGAAATTGAAGTTCGAAAAGTAGGTAATGGTTCGGCTAAAAATACAGATTTAATTAAAATTGTTGTCGAAGATAACGGGCCTGGAATCGATGTAGATGATTTAGCTAAAGTTTTCGGTGAATATTTAGCGTCATCAAAATTTGGTCGTGGACAATGTTCGCGAGGACAACAAGGTATTGGTATTTCTGCTGCGACAACTTGGGCGCAAATGACCAATGCCAAAGGTGTTCAAGTTATTTCTAAAACTAAAGGCATGCGCAAGGCGATTTCTGCACAAGTTGATGTGGATATTAAAACGAACACAGGAATTGTTCGTAATAAAGAAATGATCGATTGGAAAAACAGAACACACGGTGTTCGTGTTGAATTTTTGATGGATGGTCGTATTCAGTTAAATGGTGATGGTGGACTTCAAACTTATATTGAAGGAACTGCACTTTTAAACCCTCATGTGGCTATGAAATATCGTTTAGGTGATATGGAATGGCAAAAAACAGATCGTGTTAGCAATGAATCTCCGGAAATTCCAGAGGCCACATTACCCCATCCACATACGTTTAAATTAGGTGAATTCATAACACATTCAACTTTGTACGGAAAAATTTCTCTTTCAAAGTTTTTAAAAACTGGTTTTTCGCGTATTAATGATCAATCGATCAAAGATTTTGTTAAAGCTGGTATGCCAAAAGGCTTAGTTGAAAAAACAATTTCATCTTTATCTGAAGAAGAATTTAAAAAAGTTTTTCAATCGATTCAAGCAACTGAATTAATGGCGCCATCGACAAAATCAGTTTTAATGGTCGGCGAAGAATCATTATCTAAATCAATAAATCGTCTTGGAAAAGTCGATTTCTTTTCAGTTGTAACAAGAAAACCAATTATTTGTGACTTCAAACCTGTCGTGGTCGAAGTAGCACTTGCCCGATTTATTGATCGTGGTGATGAACAATCACCAGTGCAATTACTTCGTTTTGCGAACCGAGTTCCATTACAATTTGATAAATCAGGTTGTGCGATCACATGGGCGATTGAAAGTGTAAACTGGAAATCATATGGATTGGGACAACCGAAAGAATCATTACCTCAAGGGCCTTATGTTTTTGCGGTTTCTGTGGTTTCTCCATTTATTAAGTTTAAAAATGCATCGAAAGAAACAATCGATGCTTCTGAAGAATTAGTTGAAGAAATCCGAAGAGCTTTAATGCAAGCGGGTCAAAAACTTTCACGTCATATTAAACATGAAATGAAAGAAGCTGATTTAGAAAGAAAATTAGCCCATATTGAACAGTTTGGTCCTATTTTAGTTGAGAAATTAGTTTTGATCGCTGGGGCGAATGCTTCACGAAAGAAAAAAGCTGAAGAAGGTCTTAAAAAGATTTTAGGTCGTGATTCAAAAGAAGCTATCAGCGATCTTGAAATGGCTCAGACTAAATTAGCGGAACAAAAACAAAAAGAAGCTAAAAAAGTCGGAAAAACCACGGGCGAAGAATAGAACAGATATTTTTTAAATTATATTGATGAAGTAAGGATAAAAATGGCATTAATCAAAGTCAGAGAACTCAGATTAGATATACCACGAGAGGCTAAAAATTTAGCTGAAAAAATGCTTAAAGATTTAGAAAACTCTAAAAGACCTTATCTTGAAGCCGTAAAAACATCTTTAGATAATGCAGAATACAATTTTAAAGTGGGGTATTTAACTCCGTTAGATAAAATGGTACGAACAGAACTCAATGTTTCATCAGTGCAAAAATTAGCACGTGTTGTATTCATGTTAGAAATTTTACTACGCAATTTAGATATTGGCGCAGTCAATACCAAGCGTGAATTGTACTATATTTGCAAAGGTTTGATCAAAGGTGACGGTAAATACAGGCCCTTAGATTTCGAAGATCAAACAGAATCAGACAGTATTATTGATTTCATCGGTGACATGCTTGAAGTCTACCGTGAAGAATTAAATTGTTTTGCCAATGATCGCGGTGGTCAGACGTATTCTCAGCAATTACTTGTGACAGAAACTTTGCCTGATGGAACAAAAGCTAATGTTGATTTATCAACATTAGGAACATCACCGTTTCAACCTAAAAACAGACCGCAAGCTTTGAAGCTTAAGGCCAAAAAGAAAATTGATTTTTGTCTGGTTGTCGAGTCAGAAGGTACCGCGGGAACTTTACAATCGATGGGTTTTACTAAACGCAACAACTGTATTTTGATGGGTGCTCAAGGGGTTCCATCAAATGGTGTTCGTGGTTGGTGTAAACTGATCGAAAACCAACTGGATGTCCCAATGTATTTTTTCGGAGATCTGGATGCGTACACATTGCAAAATATTTTTAGAACTTTAAAAGCAGGTTCTGCAGCATCATTAATCAGAAATAGTGATTTCAGTGCGCCAAACGTTCGCTTTTTAGGTGTATTGCCCACAGATGTTAAAAAATATGATCTACCTCATTATAAAGTGAAAGAATCAGACCCTGTAGAGGCACGCGCTTTGAAAAAAGCAAAGGATGCTTTAGAAAATGATCCGTTTTTTAAAGATAAAAGAAATAAAAATTTAGCTGATGTTTTAAAATGGTTGATCAAAGAAAAAATCCGTTGCGAACAACAAAGTTATTTCTCTGTTGATCCAAAAGATCCAATTAAGACTGAAAAAATCATCTTAGAGAAAATCAAGCGCGGCGATTACATTTAGTTAGCGGTTACATTTATTACTATCAGTGTCGAATAATTTGACACTGATTTACATCTCAAAACCTGTAAAAACAGCTTTAAAACCCCATATTTACAATTTAGCTTGGTCCGTAATTTGTATACATATATCTCATACACGTAACAGGTGTCATTTTGCCGACCGCACGTCATTGGAGATAGTTTGAAAAATACAGTGAAAAATACAGTGAAAAATACTCAAATTTGTTTAACAGTTCTAATCGCAGCAGTCACTTTAGCTGGTTGCACACCTTCGAAGCCTAAACAGGGGCTGATTCCGTTGACTGAAGATTCTCAAAAAATCGTCAGCACAAGACCGCAAATGTTGAATACGCACATGATGGTGATTTTAAAATTAAAATCTCCGGCGTTGTTAAATTATAGCGAAAAACAAAATGGAAAAACTATTATTGATTCAGTTTATCTTGATCAAGTTAAAAAAGAACAAGATAACGTTTTGGCTGAATTGAAAAAAATATCATCAGACATTCAAGTTGTTTATAAGTATAAATATGTCTTAAATGCAGTTTGTATTATCGTACCGAAGGCATTGATGGATCAGGTTACAAAACTTGGTCTTATAGCGACATGGGAAAATGTTGGCGTATTTTCTAGACCTGAAAGTATTCAGGCTTTAAATGTTGCAGATAAAGACATATCAATCACAGAAAAAAATTCGGCTAAATTTATTGGCGCTGAAAAATTGAATCAGCTAGGAATTACTGGTAAAGGCATTAAAGTGGGAGTCCTTGATACAGGAATTGATTATACTCATTCAATATTTGGTGGTATCGGCACTAAAGAAGCTTACAAGGCCGTTAACCCATCAGAAGCAGCTTTAGGTTATCCAAACCAAAAAGTTGTTGGTGGAATCGATTTAGTAGGTACGCATTACGATGGAGCTTCGCCTGATTTCAGATTTCGTGTTCCTAAACCAGATGTTAACCCGATCGACGAAGGTGGGCATGGGACCCATGTTGCAGGATCAGTTGCTGGCCTTGGTGATGGTATTAATTCATATAATGGAATGGCTCCTGAAGCAGATCTTTATTCAATTAAAGTTTTCGGCGCCGATGGTTCAACCAGTGATATGGTTGTGATCGCGGGTCTTGAATTCGCTGTTGATCCAAATGGTGATGATGATTTGGGTGATCAATTAGATGTGGTGAATTTATCATTAGGTAGCAGCTACGGTAATCCTAAATTACTTTACTCTGAAGCAGTAAAAAACTTAGCAAACGGTGGAACAATTTCAATTATTTCAGCTGGAAATTCTGGAGACAAAGATTATATTGTTGGCGCACCAGGCACATCAACTGAAGCCCTGTCGGTAGCGGCATCAATTGATGATGGTTTTCATAACTGGAACTTTGCAGCGATTGAAATTTCAATTAACGGAGAAAAAAACATCACTGAAGCTATCGAAGCCACGGGTACAAAACCAATTGCTGAAACAGACGTTTCTGGTGAACTGGTTTTTATTGGTTTAGCAGATACAGACTTATCAGATGAAGTGAAACAAAAAGTAAACGGAAAAATCGCCCTAATAGATCGCGGTGTTGTTTCATTTAATGATAAAATCGCCCGTGCTGTTAGCGCAGGAGCTATCGGTGTGGTTGTCGCGAACAATGTTGATTCTGCCCCGATTCGTATGTCGTCAGAAAAACACAATATACCGGCTGTGATGATTAATAAAGCTTTAGGATCAAAAATTAAAACAGCATTAGCACAAAATCAAACAGCACAAATTCAATTTAAATCTGATGTCAAAATTCAAAAACCAGAAATGATTGATATGATCACGGGTTTTAGTTCTAAAGGTCCACGTTCAATGGATGGTTTTTTAAAACCAGAAATTTCAGCACCAGGTTCAGATATTATTTCTGCGGCAATGGGTGAAGGTAACGGCATTGTGCAATTGTCAGGAACATCAATGGCAGCGCCCCACATGGCCGGTGTTATGGCCTTAGTTAAACAGTCATTCAAAAAACGTGAAATCGAAATGTCAGCTTTAGAGTTAAAACATGTTGCTATGGGAACTGCGAAAACTATTGGTTTTACAGTTGAAGGAAAACTTGAACGCTATCCAGTGACTCGCCAAGGTTCTGGACGTATTCAAGCAGATGTTGCAGCCAATGCAGAAATCGTTGCTAATTTACCATCGATTTCATTTGGTGAAATTAATATTGAAGTTAAAAAAACAATGGCCTCTGATATCCAAATCAGAAACTTAACAAATAAAATTAAAAATTTATCGATTGAATTTGTTGGTAATCGCTTTATTCAAATGAAAAAAGCAGATGCTTTGACTCTTGCAGGGACAACAGCAGCAACGATCAAATTACAATTTACATTAGACAGCACAGGTATGAAAGAAGCCCAAGTCCGCGAAATGGATGGTTGGGTTTTAGTGAAAGAAAACAATCAAGAAATTTACCGTATTCCAGTTTTGGCTGTTGCTAATACACTGAGCGCCATTAAAGCTGATGAATTAAAAATTGAATCATCAAAAGTGGATGCTGACGGTAGTGTTGCGAATTTAAAATTATCGAATGCGACTGTTAATTCTGGCGAAGTTTTACTATTTAATCATTTAGGATCTGATGTTCGTA
Organism: Bdellovibrio sp.; assembly: GCA_043721535.1. Classification (GTDB taxonomy): domain Bacteria; phylum Bdellovibrionota; class Bdellovibrionia; order Bdellovibrionales; family Bdellovibrionaceae; genus Pseudobdellovibrio. The sequence continues at coordinate 34,093 of JAYSQO010000023.1, forward strand.
AACCACTAGCATCAAGCTTTATGAGTTCAGATTGTGATTTAGAATCTGTTGGGTACCGTATTGTTGATCGTGAAAACCCAGAGGACGGAAAAAACCAAAAAATGATTCAATTTGCAGTTAAGGTTTATAAGCCAGCAACAACTTGGAATTCTTGTGATGTCAGTATCTTGATCGATCAGAATAAAGACGGCGAGTACGAACAAGAACTTTTAGGTGCAGTCGGCACAGCGATTCCTGGCGTTAAAGAAGAAAATCATATGTCGATTTTAATTGATGCAACAAAGGCCCGTGCTTTAAGAAAAGCCTATGAAGAAAAAGTTCTTGCAGCTAATGGCGATCCAGAACTTGTGGCCAAATTAAAAGACAAAGAAAGCTATGCTGAAGCTTTGTTAGCTATGAATGATTCAATGAATTACAATAATTCAACAATCGTGGTTGTTGAAGCCCCAGTCGAAATGATCAAAGTGAACGAAAGAAATGAAATCAACTTTCAAGTGACAGTGACTCATAACGAACAAAATTCAACAGAAACTGATGATTACTTAAGTTTAGGAAAGGCAGCAAATAGTGCTAAGTGGTTAACAATTTCTGCAAACGAAGCTGATCAAGGATTTTTAAACTTAGGTCAAAAAATTGAAGTTCTAGGTCATCAAAAACAAGAGATCACATTGACCAAAGGTCGTGGAAATCAATCGTTGATGTTGTTAGCTCCGCAAAATAAATTTTCTTTTTCAGATAGTTTGGTTGATGCACAGCTGATTGTTGTTAAGCCAGTTTATTCAGGGAATTAGTTTTTATACTTGATTAGACCATAAATAATTTGATGTAGATTCGCTTCAGAGACCCAAATGTGTCCGTTGTTACAATTCGACGGATCAGCATACTGAGGGCTATAAGCTTTGCAGTCTGAACCCCATGAATTTCTGATCAGAAATTCACAAGATTTCATTTCATTATTAAATCTACGCCCGACCACAGTTGAGGCATGATTTCCTGGTTTACGCTTGCCTTTTAAAAAAGCAGGATGATAACGAATAGCCGCAGGACTTTTACTATTCAGTTCTTTGTGTAAACTTTTAATAAGTTCTTCTTCAGTGCCTTTTAACACTTCGAGAGAGTACTTATCAGTATCAACGAGTTGTCTTTTTCCCTGACATCTTTCTTCGTTAATTTGATACATAATGTTGTTGGGCTGGCTGTGGTTAAGAACTTTATAAATATCGATGAATGAAGAAGATTCTTTTGAAAAACAAACGGGTGCTTTTTTACCTGAGTCCAAAAATGACGGTTGAGAATATATTTTAGAAAAAGGGTCCTCAACGCTTTTTATGAAATCTCCAATATCATTATTTTCTGCAAAGTATTCAGACGGGGAATCACTTTCTTTGCAAAGCCCTTTTTTGAGAGCAATATTGCCAGCTTTATCAATCAAGCCACCTTCGACATCATCATGCATCTCACCTTGATAGATTTTTCTTTTCGAATGTGAAACTCTTTCTGTATCTGTATAGTTAACTGCAATATCGATTGCAGAAACTTTAAAACCAGCTTTAAAACTCATCATATCTGCAGCTACAAAGGCATAGCACCAGCCTATAGAATCTTGATTTCGGACATTTGGAAACTGATCTTTTAAGTTGATATCTTTACAGTCAGTGGGGCTTGTTGTTTTATTTTCTTTTTGTCGTGTTCTAATCTCTTCAACACTGTTTTCATGTTTAACTTGATTGTATTTTAAATTATGTTTTTGAATAAAATTTAAATAAAGATCCAATTCAATTTTAGAATTGCCATAGTATGAGACTGCGCTGGCTTGATCAAACAAGAATTCAGCTTCGACTTCTAAACCAATTTGTTTATAATTATCTGCATCTGTTTCACTTAAGAGCTTTGGATTTGAGCTATCACACTGTTTAAGCCAATCGATATAGTATGAGACGTCTTCGTATTTATAATTTTTCTCAACGTATCTGTGCATATCCTCTGAGTTTATTTTTTTACAATCTAAGGCTGCATAAGCTTTAATATTAAAAAGCAGTGCAAAAATTAAAAGAAAATTATAAAATGACATTTATAATCCTTCTTTCAAATTATTTTCTAACTCACGATTGTGAACAGACAGTGTGCCTAAATCGACAAATGATTGATCTTTTTCAAAGTAACAACGATCGGTTTTAAAATCTTTTTTGTGTAAGCGAATATTTGTAATTTGGGCGACTCCACCCAATTTGTAACACAATCTTGATTCCGGCGTTCCAACTGTTGACCAGGCTACATCGACAATTTTATTTTCAGTATAAGCCAAACATTTTTTATTTTTACAGTTTTTAGAAATAAAAGTTTGTGATTTTTCTGAGACACAAATATTGGCTATTTCTGTGCGCTTTGTTTTAGGCCCAGTTGGGATTTGAATCTGAGTTTTTACGTAACAGTTCAAATCTTTTTCAAGAGCATACGAGGGGCTAAGGCTTAGAATAAATATAAGTATGGGCATTAAATCTATTTTCACATAAAAATATGTATTCGGAAGGGTCAACTTAAGGTTTTAGGCTTTAGTCTTGCATTAATTTTAAGCTAACGCTTTAAGTCGTCACATTGCCTGAGGACTGACTGAATCTGCATATAATGCTACTCATAAGTAATAGCATACAATATCATTACGTATTCATCTCAACAGGAGTTTTCACATGGCTGCAAAAATCGAAACAACGCCAGAAATGGTTAAAAAAGTTTACGAAACAACACGCAAAAAAACAGACGTGATTCGTAAACGTTTAAACCGATCTTTAACTTTAGCTGAAAAAATTATTTACGGGCATCTTGATGATCCGCAAAATCAAGAAATTGTTCGTGGGTCTTCATTTTTGCTTTTAAGACCAGACCGTGTAGCGATGCAAGATGCAACAGCGCAAATGGCGATTCTTCAATTTATGTTAGCCGGAAAATCTGAAGCTGCTGTTCCTTCGACAGTTCACTGTGATCATTTAATTCAAGCCTACCAAGGTAAAGAAAAAGATATGGCGTCATCAAACATGACGAATAAAGAAGTTTTTGATTTCTTAGCGTCAGCTTCTTCAAAATATAATATTGGTTTCTGGAAACCAGGCGCAGGAATTATTCATCAAGTGATTTTAGAAAACTACGCATTTCCTGGTGGTTTAATGATCGGGACTGATTCACACACACCAAATGCCGGCGGTTTAGGAATGTGCGCTGTGGGTGTTGGTGGATCTGATGCCAGTGATGTGATGGTGGGATTACCATGGGAAGTTAAAAATCCAAAATTAATCGGTATTCACCTTAAAGGTAAAATGAATGGCTGGACATCAGCAAAAGATGTGATTTTAAAACTTTGCGGAATGTTAACTGTAAAAGGTGGAACAGATAAAATTGTTGAATATTTTGGTGAAGGTGCTGATAGCATTTCATGTACGGGTAAAGCCACTATTACAAATATGGGTGCTGAATTAGGCGCAACATGTTCAGTGTTTCCTTACGATGCAAAAATGTCTGGTTATTTGAAAGCTACAGGCCGTGCTGAATTAGCTGCGGTCGCAGATGCGAACAAAGATATTTTGCGAGCTGATGCAGATGTAATTAATGATGCAAAAAAATATTTCGATGAAGTTTATGAAATTGATTTATCAACTTTAGAGCCACATTTAGTGGGCCCGCATACTCCGGATTTAGCTCGGCCTATAAGTAAAATTGCTGATGAAGCTAAAGCCAACGGCTGGACATTGAAATTATCAAGTGCCTTGATCGGATCTTGTACAAATTCATCTTACGAAGACATCGGTCGTTCAGCGCATTTAGCTGAACAGGCGATGAAAATCGGTGTGAAAATGAGCCAACCGTTCTTGGTTTCACCAGGTTCAACACAAATTCAAAATACAATCACACGTGATGGTCAGATGAAAACATTTGAAGCTGTTGGTGCCGTTGTATTAGCGAATGCCTGCGGTCCTTGTATTGGTCAGTGGAAACGTGACGATATAAAAACCGGTGATAAAAATACAATTATTACTTCATTCAATAGAAATTTTCGTGGACGTAATGATGCAAATCCAGAAACATTAGCGTTTATTGGTTCGCCAGAAATCGTGATGGCTTTAGGTTTAGCAGGGCGTTTAGATTTTAATCCAATGACTGACGAACTTGTTGGTCCAAACGGAAAAATTAAATTACAAGCTCCGCAAGCGCCAGAACTTCCGGAAAAAGGATTCATGCCTGATGTGGATGGATATCAAAAACCAGCAGGGGCAGCAGCTTCTGTTGCGATTGCTGATAATTCTCCGAGATTACAATTATTAAAACCATTCACAGTTTGGAATGGAAAAGATTTCGAAGGCCATTTATTGTTAGCTAAAGCTAAAGGTAAATGTACAACAGATCATATCAGCCCAGGCGGAAAATGGTTAAACTTCCGTGGTCACTTAGATAAAATTTCTGACAACATGTTATTGGGTGCAGATAATGCTTTTGCTGGTGAAATCGGAAAAGGCACAAACCAATTAACGGGTGAGAAAAAAGAATTTGCACAAATTGCACGTGATTACCAAAAAGCGGGTAAATCGTGGATGATTATTGGTGATGAAAATTACGGTGAAGGATCTTCACGTGAACATGCGGCGATGTCGCCAAGATTTTTAGGCTGTACAGCTGTGATTACAAAATCTTTTGCACGTATTCATGAAACAAATTTAAAAAAACAAGGTGTCTTGGCTGCGACTTTTGTTGATGTAAAAGATTACGATAAAGTTCAAGAAAAAGACACATTATCAATCAAAGGCCTAAATGATTTAGCTCCGGGGAAAAGTTTATTCCTTGAAGCAAAACATGCTGATGGCACGGTTGATAAAATCGAAATCAAACACACCTACAACGCAGAACAAATTAAATGGTTCAAAGCAGGATCTGCATTGAATCTTATTCGCGGCGTCTAAGGGTGGCTGGCACCTTTAGACTTAGTGTGTAAATTATTTTTTAAAACCAATAAAAGGAGAAATAACATGATCAACAAACTAACAGTAATTTTAACAGTTTTTATTTTATCAAACTCAGCATTCGCTGATGTCGCAGAACAAGTGACCTTGAAGTCTATGAATAGCAATCAACGCGAAATTTTAGCAGTTGCTAACGCTGAATTACCTTTTGAAGAAGGTGAAATTGTAAATATTGATTCTGATTGCCCAATGACAATTCAAAAGAAAAGTCCAGGCGCAGTCCTTTTGAATACTGAACTATGTCAAAATAAATCACGCTTAACTGCAAACAGTAAAATGTATCTAGTTAGAAAAGAATTTAACAATAGACGATATGCTTCAGCTGGTTCAAGCAATACAAAATTAGGATCTTCACAATTTTCAAAAGAAACTAATTTTTATTTCTCTTTAGTTAAATCTTTCTTTGATATTGAAGCTAAAAATTCTTATTTTGGAGAAACTATTAAATATGAAGCTGAACAAAAAATTGGTTTTTCGATTGGTTATCAAAAAATTAAGTATAATGAATTAGGTTTCGATACACAGTTTAATTATAATACTTACGAAGGTAATGCTTCTTCATATAAACTAGTTGGTGCAGGAACTTACGGAATGAATGATACAACTCATGTTTTAGGCGGTTTAAGTTTAGGAGCCTTAAAAGGTCAAAGCACATCAAGTGATCTTGGCTTAGGATTGCTTGCTGGCGTAGGTTTACGTTTCGACCGTTTCGGCGGATCTTTATCTTATGTACAGACGTACAATAGTTTTTCTGACACTGGTAACGATATTAAAATTAGTGGCTTAGAGTTAGCTTTAACAGCATTATTTTAATTTTTATAAATTAAAATTAAAAAAAATAAAAAAAGGGAGCATTTCTGCTCCCTTTTTTATTTGTCTTGTTGTGATTCTTAGCTAATTATTTTTTTTAATTAGTAAGCTAATCCTAAAAGTGTTTGTAAACGTCCACGTGATCCGAATAGATCGGCTGTTGTGGCTTCGATTTCGATACGGCTTACGCGTAATGAATATCTTTGGTCTAAACGTAATCGTACTTCGCGGTTGTTTTTAATAATTCCTGCTTGATGAGGTAAATAATAAACTTGACCGCTTGATAATGTGATCGCAACTCGTTCAATTCGGATATCTGAGCTAGTGGCTCTGAATAAAATTTCATTTACATAACTGTTGTTGACGTTAAGAGTGACTCTTTCGATTACGATTTTGTCTATTTTACTAGAGCCAAAATCCTGCCAACGAATTGTTTGCGCAGGTCCGTAGTCATTATTAACTGGTGGAGGTGGAGGTGGTGGGTAATATCCGCCGCCGCCATTATTTCCGCCGTTGTTATTAGCCACTTGGCAAATTGCATAAGGATTTTGTCCTTGGTTTTGACGTCTTTGTAAATCGTTCTGACATTGTCTTAAAGCTTGGTTGCAGTTGTTACCAGTAAATGAAGTAATGATATTTCCATTTCTTGCAATCATATCTGCGCGACAAAAAATATTTGGATTTCCAGGATGTGGTCCATTATGTCCACCACCGTTGTGTCCCCCATCACCAGGATAAGGTGCAGGTTGACCACCACCATTGCCATTATTACTGTTATTCACAGTTTGGCACATAGCTTGTTGGTTCTGCCCTTGTCGTTGTCTATTTTGTAAATCGATTTCACATTGATTCATAGCTTGTTGGCAGTTGTTCCCAGTGAACGACGCGATCACAGAGTTATTTCGTGCAATCATATCTGCGCGACAACCTGCTAAACCGATGCTACCACCAACTTGATCATTGTGTTGTCCGTTACCATTGCCGCCGCCTTGACCGCCAAAATTGCCGCCATGGCGCTGCGCTAAAACTGTTGAAGCGCAGCCTAATATAAGGACTAAGCTTAATAAGACCTTTTTCATAAATATTCCCCTTGTGTGGTGTCAATTTGTATTCAAAAGTGGTTTTAAATACTCATTAACCTCTAAATTGCAACAGCGAGGCCAAATTATAAGTGCCTAAAGGTGGCTGAAGTCTTTAAAAAATAAAAAGGAGAGTCATAAGCTCCCCTTTTTTTATTTTTTTACATTAAAATTTTAAGCCTAATTCTAAGAAATTAGTTAGCTAATCCTAAAAGAACTTGTAAGCGTCCACGTGAACCAAATAGACCAGATGTCGTGGCTTCAATTTCAATGCGACTTACTCGGACTGAATAACTTGAATTTAGTCGTAAGCGTACTTCTTGATTTTCTCTTAAGGTACCAGCTTGATAAGGTAAGTTGTATGTTTGACCATTTACTAATGTGACTAAGACGCGTTCAATTCGGATATCAGAACTGGTAGCTCTTAATAAAAGTACATTCACTAAAGCATTGCTTGCACGTATTGTGACTGTTTCACCAATAATTTTATCAATTTTACTAATTCCAAAATCTAGCCAACGAAGTGTTCGTGCTGGTCCATATTCTCCGTTACCTTGATTCGGTGGATAATTTCCGCCGCCGTTGTTTCCGTTATTAGTTGCTCGGCAATAGGCTTGTGGATTTTGGCCACGGCTCTGACGTCTTTGTAATTCATTTTCACATTGCCGCAAAGACTGCTGGCAGTTGTTGCCCGTGAAAGATGAAATAATCCGACCAGCCCGGTTTAAAAGGTCAGCCCGACAAGATTGAGACGCGTTATTTCTACCATTACCAGGAAACTGAGGTGGTGGTCCGTTTCGTTGCGCAAATACTGCTGAAGACAAGCCTAATAGAACTATCAGACTTAAAGTTGCTTTTTTCATAATTATTTTCCTTTGTTTATTATTGTTGAGATGTTTTTAAGTGCTTATTTATATGTATAAGCAACAGCTAGGCCAAATAGTGCTTGCGAGATTAAATCATTTGTCAGTAGCATAACAGGTGTAGATTATGTCCAAATATTACTCTTATGAAGAGGCAATTAAGAACTACACTAATAATTTAATGAAGGAGTTCAAATGAACGAAAAAAAAGTCGTCGAAATTTTAAATAAAATTCTTGAATCAGAATTAGCTGGAGTTGTCAGATACACGCACTATTCATTAATGGTTTTCGGGCATAATCGTATTCCGATTGTTAAATGGTTACGTGACCAAGCAACTGAATCATTATTGCATGCCAGTGATGCAGGTGAACATATCACCACATTAAATGGTCATCCGAGTTTAAAAATCGGCCAGTTGATCGAAACACACAAACATTCATTAGGTGATATTTTAAAAGAAAGTCTTGATCATGAATTGCAACAACTTAAAAATTTACAAATGTTGTTGAAACTTGTTGAAGGCGAATCAGTTTGGCTTGAAGAATATGCTAGAAACATGATTGTCGAAGAAGAAGCCCATGTTTCTGAAGTTCGAAAAATGTTAAAAACTCAGCCTAAGTGATAGGGCGATCAACCATATTTTCAACAACCCAATCGGGGTCTTCAAAACAAATATCATGTCCTGCATTAAGATGAATCTCATGTTCACATTGCCATTGTTTTTCAATGGCTTTAGAGCATTTTGGTGAAACAAAATTATCTAAAGCTCCGCTTAAAATAAGAACGCGACAATTTCGTCTTAAGGGAAACTGATATCTAGAAGCTGCAAGAAGTTGCTTGATTATGTTTGATGGTTTGGACCGGTATTTCTGACTGAATTCAATGATATGATCTAAATCTTTTTGATAGTTTTCAGTGATGGTCTTTGTCGTGAGTGATGTTGTAACAGTCAGTGTTTTTAATTCACGTTTAGCTAAATCTTTTATAAACAATAACTTAAAAGCTAGAAAAATAGCTTTAGGACGAAGTCTTTTAAAAATCGATGAAAAATTTGCAGCACTAGTGTTGATTAAAATAATTTTCTCAAAAAAGTTAGGCGCAAAACTTTGTAGTTCAACTAAAGCCATGGCGCCTAATGAAAATCCTAAACCATAAGCTTTGTCTTTAAAATCATAGTTTTGTTTTTTAAGTTGCTGAATCATATACGGAGTAAATTCAACAAGATCTGTGGGTGTTTCAATTTCATGAAGATACCCATTGCCAGGTAAATCAATAAAGTAAAACCGATCAGCAGGAAATTTATTTTTAATCCGTTCTTGAAACGTGGCCCAGTGACCGATACCACGTCCTAATCCGCGGACTAAGACCCAAGATCGGGAAGTTCTGGATACCATTTTTTAATTCCTTTATTATAGTAATCATGCTTGTCGAATGATTTCGGATCGTTTTTTTGTGCGAATAAAAGAAATCTCAATGAAAAATCAATTAATGATTGATGCCTGCGTAAGGTTCTTTTAATACGATGTTTTTTAATTGGATTAAATAAGCCATCTAATTTAAAAACCTGCAGCGGATTTTTCTTAACCCAAATCCATGATCCTAATTCTAAAGTGAACGGAAGATAGTTCAGTTTTTCGACTTTGTTGTGGGCGATGTAATCCCATAAATCCCCGTGTGTGCAGTAAACTTTTGATTGAGGTTCGATTTTGTAAATATGAAAGGGATAAAGTTTTTCAAAATAATCCATCATCGCTGTGATCAGATCTAAACGTGGAAAAGGTTTTTTTGTAAAAGCCCATGGAAACCACAACTGATCTTTAAAACCAAAACCCGAATGAATATCAATTGAAACTGCTAAACGCGATGAATTCACAATTTGGCTGATTTCATCAGCCAAAAATTGTGATTCAGTTTCCATTTTTTCAGGTTGGCCACGAAACCAAGGCAGTTGCGTCGAATAATTTTGCCCACCCAATAAAAATGGAACTTTATCAGTTGCAGTAATAGGTGCATTTCGCATTAAATCCACACCATTCCCGTTAGATCGTGTGCGGTATTGAATGCCCGCAGGATTTGCGAATGGAAAAAAAACAATTTTAAGATTTTCTAATTCATGCTTGAAAACAAAATCCCAGCGTGAAAGTTCATAGTATTTTTCAATCAGTGAAACACAAAGCTGGCTGCCAATACGTTCTAAACCGTGAATCCCGCCAATCAAAATAAGACAGGCTTTATCTTTTGACAGAGTCGCACTGTTTTTATTTTCACAAGTAATTTTCCATAACGGAAATTCTGTGTCCTTAACAGAAACTGATTTTGATGTTTCAAATGTCCAGAAGTTAGAATGATTGTCTTCGTTGGTTGTTGTTTGATGAGATTGCAAATCTTGATGTGATTTTAATATTTTTTCAAATTGCAGATATTCATCAAATTGGGGAGTCATGGACTATAAGCCTAACAAATTGTTAGGCAGCTGTAATGGTATTAGTTTTATGACACGTTTTTTTCTAGTCTTTTTTCATAGCGATCGGCAAGGTTTTCGACATTTAAATAGGTGAAATAATCCATTGTGTTCATTTCACTGTCGTAGGCTGGTTCAGTCGCAACAAAAGCACCGACCTTAAGGTAGGTTTTCAGTAAAGCAGGTACTAGTTTTTCGGCCTCAAGAATCTGATCATGTGTTAATTGTTTATATGAATCAGTAAAGTCCTCGAAAAAGGGAACCTTATAGGACATCTGAGTTTTAATATTGAATTCGAAGTTCAAGGCACCCTTTTCTTTTAAGTACATTTGAACTAAAGCTGCTTGGCGGGGGTTGATGTCTGCGATACTTGTACAGCCAAATAAAATATCGGCTTTAACTTGTCGCATGTAATAATAAATCCCTTTCCATAATAATGAAATCACAACACCGTTACGATGATTTTGATCGATACAGGCACGGCCTAATTCAAGATATTTTTTGTAAGGCTGAATAAAATGACTAAGGTCAAATTCTGTTTGCGAATAAAAATCATCAATGTGATTTGCAGGATTTAGGCGGTAAGTCCCGATGACTGCATGCGATCTTTTATTTATAATGACTAAATGATCACAAATAGAATCGTAAGCATCTACATCAAGGCTGTATGAACATTCTTTGTAGAACATTTGGTAGCGCAGTTTAAAGGCTTCTTTAAGTTCATGTTGTTTCGTCGCTGTTTTCAGCAAGTAATTGCCGTGATCCATTTCGAATTCGAGATGTGGCTGATGACTGGGCATATCAAGATTTCTGTACTTAAGATCTTGTTGAATTTGCTTAATAAATTGAACCATAAATCCCCCCAAGTTGTATAAACAGTATGCTTTTCATTATTTGCAATGTCGTGTTAGGATTTTGTTGGGGCTAGTCTAAAGGTGGCTGGCACCTTTAGAGAATGCGCAACGTCTTAACAAAGACCTAACATTACTTTTGATTGGGAGCCGTCTAGTATGATCACAAATCAAGGAGATTTATATGAAACAAGTTCTATACATTTTAGGTTTGGTATTGGTTTCAGCGGTATCATTAGCGGCTGAAAAAATAGTAAGAATTGATGGATCATCAACAGTGTATCCAATTAATGAAGCGATGGCTGAAGAATTTCAAATCGCACAAAAAGGTAAGATCAAAGTGACTGTTGGCGTATCTGGAACTGGCGGGGGTTTTAAAAAGTTTTGCCGTGGTGAACTTGATATCACGGGGGCTTCGCGTCCGATCACTGAATCAGAAATGAAATCATGCGCTGAAACAAAAGTAAAATACTATGAACTACCAATCGCATTTGATGCGACTGTAGTGGTTGTTCATCCTTCCAACCCAATGACTGAAATCAGCGTAGAAGAGCTTAAAAAAATCTGGTCACCAGATTCACAAGGTAAAATCACAAAATGGAATCAAGTGAATGCAAAATGGCCAGCGAATGATTTAAAACTTTTTGGTGCCGGCGCTGATTCAGGAACATTTGATTATTTTACTGAAGCCATCGTCGGCAAAGCTAAATCATCACGTGGTGATTACACAGCTTCTGAAGATGACAATATTTTAGTAAAAGGTGTTGCGGGCAATAAAAATGCTTTAGGGTACTTACCTTTAGCTTATTACTTAGAAAACAAATCTAAACTAAAAGCTTTAGCTGTCATTAATAAATCAGGAAAAGCCGTATTGCCTGCAGCAAACACAGTCGAAGATTCATCTTACAATCCATTATCACGTCCATTATTTATTTATGTAAATGCTGAATCGGCGAAACAAACTGAAATTAAAGAATTTATCAAAATGTATTTTGAACAAGCGGCCACTATAGTTCCACAAGTTAAATATGTTCCATTGCCAGCTAAAGCTTATTCAACAGCTGCAGATCATTTTAATAAGGGTAAGCTAGGCACAGTATTTAAAGGTCACGCTGGCGTTGGTATGACTGTTGAAGAGCTTCTTAAAAAAGAAGCTGCGCTGTAATCTGTTCTAATTCTATAAGAAGTACTTTTAGAAAGTACTTCTTATAACGCTTGATAAATTGCTCCGGTGACTGGTATTTTTGTACTGACAGGTTGTGATAAAAATCCGTTCGGATAGGAATTCCGTAACCAATACACAGGACAGCTTGTGGCATTTAAATTGGATGTGAATTCAGAAGAACATGTGATGTCTCCAGAAAAACCGCCCTTGCCGCAGTTATCTCCCTCTTGGATATAAGTATCACTGGCTTTAGGAATTTGAGTTCTGTTGTATTGAACTAAGAAACGTCCATCTGAGCCTAAATTTTGAATTGAACAACCTATTAAATAAGGCGCGTTAGCTGGACAAGAAAATCGAGTGCAATCTCCGCGTACTCCGAGGGCAACATTGACAACAACTGGTTTGGGTCTGACAACACAACTTGTGTAAGGATTTGAATTCGACAATTGTCCGTTTGTACAAGTTGTTAAAGTTGCGTCACATGTTCCACCAAAGGCGACACTGTTTTTTGTGAAAGTCGAAATCACTTCACCATGGGCTACTGTTAGTCCATTTTTCAAACAAGACGCGGGAGCATTGGCCTGACAGTTTGCAAAAGCATTTGTTCCAGACAAAGCGCCATTGTTACAAGTGCGTGATTCAACTTTACAAGTCGATCCAAAAGCAACATTTGAAGTAGTGTAGGCATTCATAGAGGCTCCGTGAGCGACAGTTTGGCCATTAAAAAGACACATCGCTGGTGCATCAATTTGACAACTTGCAAAAGTATTTGTTCCAGACAAAACGCCGTTATCACAAGTGCGAGATTCGACTTTACAATTTGATCCGTAAGCAACTGTTGAAGTAGTGTATGCACTTACATTTTGTCCGTGTGCAACGGTTTGTCCGTTGAAAAGACAAGCCGCCGGAGAATTCGCCGTGCAACTGGCAAAACTAAACGAACCTGAAAGTTGTCCGTTATTACATTGTCGAGATTCATTTACACAGCCAGACCCGTAAGCAATAGTTGAATTTTGGTAAGCAGTCACATTTTGTCCATGCGCAATGGTTTGACCATTAAAAAGACAAGCTGCCGCAGAATTAGTTGCACAACTTGCGAAGCTAAACGAACCTGAAAGTTGTCTATTTATACATTTTCGGTTTTCAGATATTTTCTGACATGAAGATCCGAATTCTACACTAGATTGTTGGTAGGCTGTGATTTCAGTATTATGTGGAATAGTTTGGCCGTTAAACATACATGCAGCTGGTGAATTCACAGAGCAGGTCGCGTAATTATAGCTGCCTTCTAAAAGGCCCTTGATACAAAATCTTTCTTCAGAAAGACAAGTCACGCCAAAAGGAACTGAAGAATTTTGATAAGCTTGTCGTGATTGGCCTTCGGGAACAGTTTGTCCGTTAAAGGAACATTTTTTTATAGCGGGAGTGATCATTTCGTCTGTTGGTATCATTTCACCGATTATAGGTTGTGATTCGTTGGCTAGGCTCGTTGAATCATTAGACTGTAATGAATAATTTTTCATATTTGAAAATTGAGATTTACTGCAATTTTGAAAAGCAACGACGACAGTTGATAGCAATGAAAATAATGCCACAAACTTAAAAAGTGTTTTTTTATTCATAATGATTCCCCTACTTTTAGTGTAGCTTGATTTATTAATAAATCGAAAGAATATGAATTTTTCTCAGTTTAAGACACAGACTTTTGGATAGAAGTTTTACAGCTGAAGAAGTTATTTACTTATTGGCCAAATATAAAGTGTTTGCATCGTATTCTTTGCAAACACTTCGTAGATTTCAAGAATAGAACCTGATTTTTTAAGGCTCTGCTCTTGAATATACTTTTCAGCTTTAGGGTAAACTTTCATTGGGCCAATACCTGGGGCACCGGTAAACAAAACTACGACAGCTTTTCTTTTTTCATAGACTTCAATTTTAAATTCTGCAGGCAATTTATTTTTTATTTTCGCTAGATTTTTTTGTTCAATATCAGCAGTAGGTTCGATTGTTTCAACTAAGCAGCCGCCCCGTGATGTTAAACGGCCTTCTTCAACAAGTCGTGGATCGTCAAAGTATTCGCCAAAGCTTAAACGGCATTTTAAACCATTCGTGCGCGCCCAGTTCTCGACCGATTCAATCGTCGAAACAATTTGGTGGTAGGCCCCTTTGTGTTCTTTATAAATCATAGTATACGGACCGCGGTCATCAATACCTAAAGTGATTGATTTAAATGCACCAGTGTACTGTAAAAGATAAAGAAAAAAAATAACCATACCCAGCGTGATAGCGTACAAAGAGTGTTTAATCATTTATTTAACCCATTTAATATTACAACCCATTGAAGGAATATGCGTTGTGATACTTTTTTTATTTTTTAATATTATTGCCGCGTTGTAAAGTTCACGTTCTGTTACTAAGTCAGGGTTTTTCCATGAATCGTCTAAACGACCACGGTACTGCAATTTTAATTCACTATCATAAAGAAAAAAGTCAGGCGTGCAAACCGCGCCAAATTTTTTAGCCACAGATTGATCTTGATCATGCAAGTAAGTGAATGAATATTTTTTTTCTCTGTGACGTTTTTTTAAGTTTTCAAAACTATCATCAGGATAAGAATTTTCATCGTTCGAGCAAATCGCAACCACATTGATATCTTCTTTAATAAGATCATGACCTAAAGTAATCAAACGGTCTTCAATGGCGATGACATAAGGGCAGTGATTGCAAATAAACATAACCAGTAAAGGCTGACCATTGGTGAAATCTTTTAGTGAGTATTTTTTGCTGCCAGCAACAGATGTTAAATTAAAATCCACACAGTGAATTCCGAATTCTGGTTTTTCAGGAGTATAAGTTAGCGCCATAAATCCTCTTCAAGCTGGTCAAAATTTTTATAACTTTTCTGAGAATGGTTAAAGGCTGAAACTAGAATAGATTTCTGAGTCGCCGTTAGTTCAAGGTGAGCTTCCGGAATAACTAAACAGATTTCAAAAAGCCAGCGATCTAAAAATTGAATCCAGTCTTCACCTAATAAAGGTAATTTTTTTTGCAGTAAAGCCGACATCAAATGAGTGGCTTCAGTTAATCCAACTGGGGATGTTAAAATATTTATTCCAAGACCGATAATAATTCTGAACTGATCACCCTGCGAAATAGTTTCAACAAGTAGTCCTGCTACTTTTTTTGTTTCGATCAGTAAATCATTCGGGGCTTTTAATTGAAAATCAAGGTATGGCCATGTTGATCTAGCAGCGAATAATAATGATTTTCCAATTTGTGCAGTGAGGTAAGGACTAGGCGCTTGAGCTGATCTGAAAGACCAGCTTGATAATAATGATGTTCCCGCTTTCGGTGAAACCCATTTTCGATCAGCGCGGCCTCGACCAGCGGTTTGTTCTTCAGTCACATAAACTTGAATCGCATCTAGGCCATTGAAAGCATCATTTTTGGCTAAAGTATTTGTGCTCTCTAGAGTGTGATGAAAATCGCAGGAAATATTCTGTGATTCCGCCCAAGCCTGGGTGACTTTTGCAATATTAATATCAATAAGTGGACTGTCTTGCATGGGATAGTGTTAAACTAAAAATGAATCTACGTCCAATCAAAAAGCAAGCTGATATCTGCGCAGGGTGCAGAATGGGTAAGAGCGCCAACTGAAATAAAATCCACGCCTAATTTGGACACTGAAGTGACTCGGTCAAGCGTCATATTGCCACTGGCTTCAGTTTGAATATGATCCGGAATGATAGCTAAAGCTTCAGATAATTTTTCATTATTCATGTTATCTAGCAATATGCGATCTACTCGTAAATCAATACATTCTTTGACTTGATCAAGACTTGAAGCCTCAACTTCGATCGCTAAATCAGTGTGCTGTCTGGTCCGTAAAACAGCTTTAGTGATGCTAGCCATAAGACTGATGTGATTATCTTTTATTAAAATGGCATCTGATAAATTAAAACGATGATTAAGGCCTCCGCCATGAATCACAGCTTTTTTTTCCAGTTCACGAAATAGCGGAGTCGTTTTTCGAGTATCTAAAATACGTGTCTGTGAACCTTCAATGGCTTTAACGAATTGTCTGGTCAACGTCGCAATACCAGAAAGTTTACCCAAGAAATTTAAAGCCACTCGTTCTGCTTTGAGGACTTGAATCAAATCACCTTCGATAGAACATAAAGTTTGATTCTTAAAAATAAAATCACCTTCATTAAAAAGCCATTTGATTTTCACATGCGGTTCTAAAAATTGAACTGTTTCCTCAAAGGCCACTGAGCCTGACAAAACTAAGTCAGCTTTGGCTTTTAAAATGGCCTCACCTTGTTTGGGTCTGACAGCCAGTGATTCAGTGGTGATATCACCTAAAGGAAGATCTTCTTTAATCGCTAATTTTATAAGTTCTAAAACTGTCATATTGATTTATCGATATCTTTAAGTAATTTATCAAGCTCTTCACGAACTAATTTTTCAGTGATGTCAGGAATAATTTGCCAACAAATTTTTTCAGCCATCAAACGAATTTCTTCACGCATTAATTGTTCTTCAAAGCGTGTTAAGTTTTGTGGCTTATCACCCGCTGCATTTTGGGCCAATTGAATTTTATTTAAAGCCACTGGTGAATTTTCTAAATAAGATTTTAGTTGATCTTGAATTTTATTTTGCATTTGATTTTGATTTTTCTCGGTTTTAACAAGAATAACCTCTTCAAATTCACCGTAATTTTCGGTTTCAATATGAATATCAAATTCATCAGCAGTTGACTGTGGATTCTGCTGCGGTTTTTTAGTCTGCAGCGAAGTTTCGTTAATTTGCACTGGTTTGAAATCTTCTTCTACGTCTTCAATGATCGGCTTTTTATCAGTAGGCTTAACCGGTTTAACATATGTAGTTCGTTGTTTAATATGTGTTTCAGATTCGACAAAATCAGGAAATTTTGGAAACTCAAGTAAACCACGTAGCGGATGATTTTGTGTTTTTTTAACATGTTTGTTCACAAGATCGCGTAATGTTTCTGTATCAAATGGTTTTTCAATCTTATCTGTGTATTTAGAGCTGGCTGCTAAACTTTCGTTAAAGTCCATAAAGCTACTCCACATTAAAATAATTGGAGTTTTTAAAAATTTAGGATTGGCTTTCAATTCTGCACAAACTTCGTAGCCATTTTTCTTAGAGAGTAAAATATCAGCAAAGATGATATCTGGGCTAAAGTCTTGCGCAACAGTCAGTACATCAAGGCCTGACGGAACACTTTTCACTTCAACAGCGAAGTCTGATAGCGCCAGTTGCAGAGCTTTTTTAATTGTAGAACTTTCATCAGCTAATAAGACGCGTAAAGCCATGACCAAAGTACATATCACAATACCGTTTGAGTCAAGAATAAGGCACAATCATATTTGTGAATCGTGTTGATAAATATATCTTTGGTTTATTCTGGAGTTCATTTCTTGCTGGTCTTTTGATCTTTGTGACATTATTTTTGGCTACGGACGTGATGACAAATGTCATTAAATACACAGCTGTCGATAGTTCTATCTTTCTTAAGTATTACAGTTATTTTATACCTGAAGTGATTCATAAAATGCTTCCAGTAGCTTGTGTAGTTGGCCTTGTGATGACGATCTCAACATTGAATCGCGGATCTGAGCTCATTGCGTTATTCGCTGCGGGGTTAAGTCTATTTCGAATTTCACGGTGGATATTCATTTCAATCGCTTTTCTAGGGCTGATTGATTTTATCGCGAGTGACCGACTGCTTCCGATGTTCACAAAACAAAAAAGTTTTACGTACTATAATGAAATCGAAAAAAAACCAGGAAAGTTTCAGACAATTAAAACCGATAAAATCTGGTATCGGTCGCGAAATACAATTTTTAATATCAAAACTTTAAATACTGAAGGTGATGTGGCCAGTGGGTTGACACTTTACTTCTTTGATGAAAATTGGAATTTAAAACAGCTGCTGACAGCAAAAGCTGTTCAGATGTTAGGTTCAAACTGGATTCTTCGTGACGGACAAATTTCAGTTTTTAATAGTGAATCCAGCTTTCCACTCAATGATCAGTTTGTCGAAAAATCGATTGTGATGACAGAAGATGCACAAGATTTACGAAGTACCGGCCAGACATCTGATTTGCTGTCGCATGCTGAATTATCAAAATATATTTCAAAAAATAAAGAGGCAGGCCTGGATACCATCAAATACGAAGTCGATTATTACTCAAAGTTAAGCTTTGCAATGGCAGGCTTGGTCTTAGCAATTTTAGCGCTGCCTTTCTGCGTAGGACAGGCCCGTGGTGGTGGTATGGCCAAGAATATCGGTCTTGTTTTAGGGCTTGTTTTAGCCTATTGGATTTTATATAGCTCTATGCAAACTATGGGTTACCACGGAACACTGCCTGTGTTTTTAGCGGCCTGGGGTGCTAATATAATAATGTCGTCATTCGGTTTATTCTTCTTGTGGCGATTGAAAAAGTAATTTAATAAAAGAGTTGTTTCTTTCAATGGAGAATACTCATGGCGATACTTGAAATTTTAACATATCCCAATCCTCAGTTGCGTGAAGTTTCTAAACCTGTGACTGAATTCAATGCTGATTTAAAAAAGCTTGTCCAAGACATGCTTGAAACAATGTACGATGCCAACGGAATAGGTTTGGCTGCGTCACAAGTGGGTGAGTTAAAACGTCTTTTAGTTATTGATACGCAACCCCGCGATGAAAAATCCCGTCGCTATGCTTATGATGAAATGACTGAACTTGAGAAAAAAATCACACAACCTTTAGTTTTAATTAATCCAGTCATTATTTCTGGTGATGGCAAAACAACTTTTGATGAAGGGTGCCTATCTGTCCCTAGTTTTTTTGAAACAGTCGAACGCTTTGAAAAAATTAAAGTCAAAGCCTGCGATGTGAACGGAAAAGAATTTCAATTCGAAGTAGATGGTCTTTTAGCTATTTGCATTCAACATGAAATGGATCATTTAGAAGGAACTTTATTTATAGATCATATTAGTTTCACGAAAAGTAATAAAATTAAAAACCAAATCAAAAAAAATGGCTACCCCACCAAGGAAGAGCTCGAAGAAATTAAAAACAAAAAAAGGGAAACTGTTAAATCATGAGTTTGATTCGGGTTTGTTTTTTAGGAACACCTGATTTTGCGGCCCAGCATTTAAAAGCTTTATTAGCTGATGATCACTATGAAGTTGTCGGTGTGGTCACTCAGCCAGATCGCCCCAGTGGACGAAAAATGCAATTAACACGTTCGCCAGTTAAATTATTAGCCGAACAAAATAATATCGAAGTTCTAACTCCAGAAAATTTAAAAAAAGAGCCAGAAATTCTTAAAAAAATTAAATCATGGAAAGCTGAAGTGGCTATCGTTGTCGCCTTTGGTCAAATTTTAAATGAAGATTTTTTAGACAGTTTCACTTACGGTGCAGTGAATGTTCACGGCAGCTTACTTCCGTTTTGGCGGGGAGCCGCGCCGATTCAAAGATCAATCGAAGCAGGCGACACCGTCACGGGTGTCAGTTTACAAAAAATTGTTAAAAAATTAGATGCAGGACCCGTGATTGGCGAAAGAAAGTTAATTCTTAATGATGAAATCACGGCTAAAGATGTGTATCAACAATTGGCTCCGCTGGGTTGTGATTTATTAAAAGTTGAATTGATGGATTACATTCGTGGAAACTTAGCGGCTATTGCCCAAGATGAAGCGTTAGTTTCGCTAGCTGGAAAAATTGAAAAAGAAGAATCTTTAATTGATTTTAATCAAGCGGCACAAAAAATTCATAATAAAGTCAGAGCTTTTAATATGGGGCCTGGCACATTTATTCAATTTAAAGGTCAGCGTTTAAAAATTCATAAAACAAAAGTGATAGCTGGTGTTGGATCACAGCCAGGATCAGTTCATAATGTTTCACCAGATAGTTTAGTGATTCAAGCCGCTTATGGATTAATTTCTTTATTGGAAGTGCAACCGGAATCAAAAAATAAAATGTTAATTAGTGAATTTTTAAAATCAGTTACAATAAAAAAAGGAGATCTAATCAATGGGTAATGCGACCAAGAAAATGATCTCTCCCAGTATTTTATCAGCGGATTTTTCAGATATGAAAAATGAAATTCAAAAAATCACTGAAGCCGGTGCCCACTTAGTTCATGTTGATGTGATGGACGGACACTTTGTTCCGAATTTAACAATCGGTATGCCTGTGGTGAAAGCTTTAAAAGCTGTAAGCACTTTACCATTAGATGTGCATTTGATGATTGAAAAGCCAGAAAAATATATTCGGGAATTTATCACGGCTGGGTCTAACTATTTGACCCTACATATCGAATCCACGTCACAAATGAAAGAAAATTTAAAATTGACCAGGGATTTAGGTTGTAAAGCAGGGATCACTTTACGTCCTAAAACAGCGATCAAAGACATCGAAGGCTATTTGCATTCGGTGGATTTGGTTTTAATCATGTCTGTTGAACCTGGTTTTGGTGGCCAATCTTTTATGAAAGATCAAATGGCCAAAGTGCAATGGCTTGCAGATTATAGGCTTAAAAACAATTTAAACTATCTGATCGAAGTTGACGGTGGCGTTAGCCCCGAGACAGCTCCTATTTGCTGGGCAGCAGGGGCAGACATTTTGGTTGCAGGAAGTGCTGTTTTCAAAGGCGAAAAAACAGTGCGTAATTATCAGGATAATATTAAATCTCTTCTCGACTAGCTGAATTCACGTCGGTATAAAAATAACTATGAAAAAATACACGATTGATGGTCAGTCCATCACAATGAAGTCATTGCATGAAATGGTTTACACGGCAGGCACTTTTGAATTATCTGTGGCTTCAAAAAGTGAAATTCTAAAATCAAGAAATTACATCGAAAAAAGAATCGCAACTGGCGAAGTCATGTACGGAGTCAACACGGGCTTTGGGGCTTTTTCATCAGTTCGAATTTCTGATTCAGAAATTGAACAATTACAAAAAAATCTGATCAGATCACATTCAGTTGGTATTGGTGACCCGTTTACAAAAGAGCAATCAAAAGCCATGATGATTTTACGTGCGAATGCGTTGGCGCGTGGTCATAGCGGTATTCGTGTTGATGTGATTGAAAAAATTCTTGAATTTTTAAATCATGATGTGATTCCAAAAATTCCACAACAGGGTAGCGTTGGTGCCAGTGGTGATTTAGCTCCGCTATCCCATTTGGCTTTAGCACTTATTGGTGAAGGTGAAGTGTGGGGAGACAGCTATAAAAATATAAAGCCACTTGAGCTAAAAGCCAAAGAGGGTTTGTCGTTAATCAATGGTTGTCAGGTCATGACGGCCGTTGGATTATTAGCGCTGTATGATGCTCATCAATTATTAAAAATTGCGGATATTACAGGGGCTTCCTCACTTGAGGGTTTACGTGGTTCAAGAAAACCTTTTGATCCCCTCATAGCGGCCACTCGTCCACATTCAGGCGAAATGCCGACAGCAAAAAATTTATTAAAAATTGCAGGATCAAAATCTGAAATCGGCGAAAGTCACATTACTGATGATCACCGCGTGCAGGATGCTTATTCACTTCGATGTATGCCAGCGGTTCATGGTGCAGCAAAGATGGCGATCAAATATGCGATCACTATTTTAGAAACAGAAGCAAACTCAAGCACTGATAATCCGCTAGTGTTTGCCGACGCTGGAAAAATTTTATCATGTGGAAATTTTCACGGGATGCCAGTGGCCCACGCTATGGATTTTGCGACGATTGCAATTTCATCTTTAGCGAGTATTTCTCATGAACGTATTTCAAAATTTATTTCGACACAAATGAGTGAGCTTCCACCATTTTTAGCACCCAATGGTGGGTTAAATTCAGGTCACATGATCGTACAAGTGGCCAGCGCTAGTTTAGTCAGTGAAAATAAAGTTTTATCGCATCCGGCCAGTGTTGACTCAATGCCCACATCAGCAGAAAAAGAAGATCATGTTTCAATGGGAACAATTGCTGCCAGAAAATTTTCACAAGTTGTGAAAAATGCACAAAATGTTTTTGCTATGGAATTTTTAGCAGCTACCCAGGCCTTAGATATGCTTCAACCGTTAAAACCTGCAGCCGGTGTTAAAACAGCTTATGATATTATTCGTGTGGATGTGCCATTTGCCAAAGAAGACCGAGTTTTTGGTAAAGATGTTGAAAAAATTAGAGCATTAATTTTAAATGAAAAAATTGTCCAAGCTGTTGAAAAAACAGTTGGAGTTCTTGAAATATAATTTTCCTAATATCCGAGGTTAAAATGAAACGTGTTATTCATGCTCCGACAGGTACAAAATTAAATTGTAAAGGCTGGTTGCAAGAAGCAGCCTACCGCATGATTCAAAATAATTTAGATCCAGCTGTTGCTGAAAATCCCGACGAATTAGTTGTTTATGGTGGTATCGGTAAGGCCGCACGTAATTGGGAATGCTACGATAAAATTTTAGAATCTTTAAAAAATTTAGAAAATCATGAAACTTTATTAGTCCAATCAGGAAAACCTATTGGTATTTTACAAACTCATGAAGATGCGCCACGTGTGTTGATTGCAAATTCAAATTTAGTTCCTAAGTGGGCGACATGGGAACACTTTCATGAATTAGATCGTAAAGGTTTAATGATGTACGGTCAGATGACGGCTGGGTCATGGATTTACATTGGCACACAAGGCATTGTGCAAGGCACATATGAAACATTCGCCGAAGCGGGTAGACAGCATTTTGGTGGTGATTTAGCAGGAAGAATTATTGTCACTGCTGGTCTTGGTGGAATGGGCGGAGCCCAGCCATTAGCCGGAGTTTTCGCAGGCGCAGTTGTGATCGCTATCGAAATTGATCCAGCTAGTATTGAAAAACGTTTACGAACAAAATACGTAGATGAATCTGCGACTGATTTAGATGAAGCCATCGCACGCGCCAGAAAATACGCGGGCAACAAGGAAGCTAAATCAATTGCGTTACTTGGAAACGCCGCAGACATTTTACATAAAATGTTAGCCAAAAATTTTGTTCCAGATATTTTAACAGATCAAACATCTGCGCATGATCCACTAGTGGGCTATATTCCTGAAGGTTACACAGTTGAAACCGCTGCTGATTTTAGAAAATCTGATCAAAAAACTTATTTAGATGCCGCTTACAAATCAATGGCCAGACACGTTGAAGCCATGCTTGAAATGAAAAAGCGAGGATCAATTGTTTTTGATTACGGAAATAATTTACGCGCGCGTGCGCTTGAATACGGTGTGAAAAACGCTTTTGATTATCCGGGATTTGTTCCGGCCTATATTCGCCCTTTATTTTGTAAAGGCAGCGGACCTTTTAGATGGGTAGCTTTGTCAGGTGATCCGAATGATATCAAAGTCACAGACGATGCCATGCGGGAATTATTCCCTCATAAAAAAGATTTATTGCGTTGGTTAGATATGGCCTCAACACGAATTCAGTTTCAAGGATTACCTGCCAGAATTTGTTGGCTTGAATACGGTGAACGTGAATTAGCGGGTCTAATGCTGAATCGCTTAGTCAAGGAAGGCCGTGTGAAGGCACCTATCGTGATCGGTCGCGATCATTTAGATTGTGGATCTGTGGCAAGCCCGAACCGTGAAACAGAAGCCATGCTTGATGGGTCAGATGCAGTCAGTGATTGGCCAATGTTAAGTGCGATGGCACTAGTCGCCAGTGGTTCAACATGGGTGGCATTACATCATGGTGGAGGTGTCGGCATGGGGTATTCGCAACATTCAGGACAAGTGATTGTTGCTGATGGAACAGATGCTGCTGCGAAAAGATTATCACGTGTATTAAAAACAGATCCAGCTATGGGTGTGTTCAGACACGTTGATGCCGGCTATCCGTTAGCCCGTGAAACAGCCCAAAGTCGTGGTGTGAAAAGCTGCTGGCTGTAGTTTCTTTATTTTTTAAGAATTAATCTGACAATACCAGACTGAGGCCCAGTCATGCAAAGTCCTAAAATAGTCGATAAATAACTATCAACTATTGGGGTTCTATTCGATGAATTGGTTACACGATCTTAAAATTTTTATTATTACAGGCCTTGTCGGAGTAGCAGCACTGCTACCTGTTTATCAATCTGAAAAAGATAATTTAATTGATGAGGGGTCGGTTGAACAAGCTTCATTGAGTGATGCAGTTTCAGATGAAGATATTTTAGAAATGATGTCTAGCGAAATAGAAACTGGAATTTTGAATGAAAATTTAAATGAAGCTGATATAAAATATATTACAACTTTAGCAGAATATGAATCATTAGAAAAAATGTATGAAACAAGTGAAAAATCATCAACACTAGTTTCTTCAGATGCACCTCTAGTTGATTATGAAGATGTTAAAACATGTTCAGTAAAAAAATTAGCTATTGAAAAAATAATAAAAAATAATAAAAAAATAGCAGACCTAAGATTTGAGCGATCACCAGAAGGGGAAAGTAAACTTTTGCCACGTCATTGTGTTACCCATGTGATGAATCAACTTAATTTAGGAAGTTCCTCTTTTGCACAATGTCCCAATGGCTCAGATCATTTGCCTTTGCGTGGTGGTGTAAAACCTTGTGTTACTCAGAACCTTGTTAACGTGACTTACAACAGTTTGGTTGATATTGCGGAATGCTTAAATATCGATCCTAAAAATTTATTACCTAAATTAGCTATTGAAAGTGGTCTAATTTTAAATGTTTTGGGTGTTTCTAACGATGCGGGGGTAGGTCAATTAACTGGTGGTGCCATTTCAGATATAAATAAAAATTTTTCAAAGTATTTTGATGAAATGAATAAAGCCACAATTATCAAGCCTGCATGTTTACGGGTAATGAAGTATAAGTCATTACTTGCAAAAGTGAGTGATGACGTTAACAAACGTTGTAGCCTTATAGTGCCATCGGAAAATCCAATTAAAAATATTTTATATATGGCTATTTTTAATCGAATAAATATGGATAGATTTTCTGGAATTAAATACATAGCAGGAAATGACTACATTGACGATAATGGGGATTTGATCTTAATTAAAAACACGGCAGCAGATAATTTGTTAGGAGATTTTAAAAAATTTAACATTCTTGAAAAGTTAGAAAAATTGGGATTAAAAGATGTAAATCCACACGACTTTGTGAGTCTTATGTCGTTGGGGTCTTATAATAATGGATATGATGGAATGCGAACTCTTTTGAATAGTTATTTAGACAAAAGAATTGCAATCAACAAATCCTTAACATGGAAAGATTTTGATTTTCACAATCCAGAATTAGCCAATGATCCATACACGAACGAAGAAAAAACAGTTACAGCCATAGCAAGATCTTATATTAAATCACCACTCAAGCCTAAAAATGACACAACTTTAGAAGAGAAAAAAATTAATGCTAAGCGAGTTAAAGAACTAGCTCAGAAAGTTCGTAATTCACATTTTTTAACTTTTCCTGAGTATTTAACATATAATCATAATAATAACTTTTTGAGCTCTAATATGAACCCAGAAAATATTGCAAAAATAAAATCCGCTAAAAATAAAGTGGCTGAGCAAGCTAAATATTCTGAGTACAGATTACCTGGAGCACCTGGGTATTTAAACTTTATAGCTGCCAAAGATGTTTCACTGAGAAGTATTTTTAGCACGTCTAGTTACGGTCCAGATTATTGTTCTAATCCAAACCTGTTAATGCACGATAAAAATCCGTAAAAACAATTACCCTTGGCGTTGACGTTTATCAACCGCAAGGGCAGCTTCACGAATGACTTCGCTCATGGTGGGGTGGGAATGAAACGATCTGGCTAAATCCTCTGATGATCCACCAAATTCCATAGCGACAATAATTTCACCTAATAACTCAGAAGCACTGGCTCCGACTATGTGGCCACCTAAAATGCGATCAGTGGTTTTATCAGCGATGATTTTTACAAACCCCTCTGTAGAGCCTTTAGCTTTAGCGCGGCCATTAGCTGCGAATAAAAATTTACCCACGTTAATTTCATGACCTTTTTCTTTAGCTTCTGCTTCAGTCATGCCGACTGAGGCTACTTCAGGATGAGTGTAAATAACAGAAGGCACAGTGTTGTAATTCACATGCCCAAGGCCTGTGACGATGAATTCTGCCACGGCTACGCCTTCTTCTTCGGCTTTATGGGCTAACATTGGACCCACGATCACGTCACCAACTGCAAAAATATTTGGGACATTCGTTTGATAGTGTGAATTTGTTTTAATACGACCACGATCGTCTTTTTCTATTTGTACAGATTCTAAGCCAAGACCTTCGGTAAAGGGTTTTCTTCCTGTAGAAATCAAAACCACATCACCTTGGATTGATGACTTTTTTCCGTCAGTGATAGATTCATAATCTAATTCAACACGGCCACCAGCGGATCTAGATCCTGTGACTTTTGTTGATGTCATAAATGTAACACCTAATTTTTTCATTGAACGTTGTAAAACTGTGATTAAGTCAGCATCCATCATACCGCAGATTTTATCTGCGAATTCAATGACAGTGACTTTCGAACCTAGTCTGGCCCAAACAGAACCCATTTCAAGACCGATCACGCCGCCACCAATAACTAATAATTCTTTAGGAATTGAATCTAAAGCTAGTGCACCAGTGGATGATACGATTTTTTTCTCATCGTATTTTAAAAAAGGCAATTCAACAGGAACTGATCCAGTAGCAATCATGATGTTTTTAGCTTGTATAGTGGATTTAATGCCATCAGCAGCAGTGATTTCAACAGTGTTGGCTGAAGTTATTTTTCCAAGACCTTTTAACGGTGTGATTTTATTTTTTTTGAATAAAAATTCGATACCACCAGTTAAATCACCAACAATTTTGTTTTTTCTGGCCATCATGGCATCAAGATTTAATTTAACATCACTAACCACGATTCCATGCTTATCAAAATCATGTAAAGCTTCGTGGTAAAGTTCAGAACTTTGCAGTAGAGCTTTAGAAGGTATACAGCCCACGTTAAGACATGTTCCACCCAAAGTTTTATCTTTTTCAATAACGGCTGTTTTTAAACCCAATTGTGCCGCACGAATTGCCCCAACGTAACCTGCAGGGCCAGAACCAATAACAACTAAATCAAAATTTTCCATATACGAGCCTTTATTTTTTAAAACTATATTTCTAAAAGTAATCTTTCAGGATCTTCAATGCCTTCTTTGATTTTAACTAAAAACGTAACAGCTTCTTTGCCATCAATCATGCGATGATCATAGCTTAAAGCCGCGTACATCATTGATCTGATGACCACTTGGCCGTTGACAGCCATTGGGCGGTCTTCAATTTTGTGTAAGCCTAAAATAGCACTTTGCGGAGCATTTAAGATCGGCGTTGATAGTAAAGATCCGAAAACACCACCATTTGTGATTGAAAAAGTTCCGCCAGATAAATCATCCGGGGTAATTTTTCCATCACGGCCCTTTAAAGCTAAATCGCGAACAGCTAATTCAATTCCAGCGAGTGATAAACTATCAGCATCTTTAATGACCGGCACCATTAGACCGCGATCTGTTGATACCGCGATTCCGATATTGAAATAATTATGATATTCGATTTCTGTTCCATCAACCCATGCATTCACTGCGGGAATAGTTTTTAAAGCCTCGATCGCGGCTTTAACAAAAAAACCGTTAAAACCTAAATTGACGCCGTATTTTTCTTTAAACTTGTCTTTGTATTTGTTGCGAATCTCGATCACTTTTGTCATATCGATTTCGTTGAACGTTGTTAAGATTGCTGCATTGTGCTGAGCTTGAACTAAACGTTCAGCGATTTTTTTTCTGATATTTGTCATTGGTACACGTTTGATATCGCCCTGTTTTGAAGGACCGCGTGGTGCCGGTGCAACCAGTGGTTGTGTAGGTGGAGCTTTGACCTGTGTCGGTGTAGCAGCCGGTGTTGTTTGAGCATTCATAACATCTCCTTTTGTTAAGCGTCCGCCTAAACCAGTTCCTTGAACTGTTGCGGGATCAATTCCTTTTTCATTAACTAATCGTTGAACGGCTGGTGATTGATGGGCTTGAAGCTCTGGATGAGTTGTACGTTCAGCAGAAGCAGGCGCTGCAGCTGCCATGGCAGCTGGTTTTGCTGTCGCAGTCACTGTCGATTTAGCATCAGTATCGATTGTTGCCACTGTAGCACCGATCTTAACTGTTTCACCAGCTTGAGAAGAAATTGTAATGACTCCATCTTTTTCAGCGACGACTTCAACAGAAGCCTTGTCTGTTTCTAAAAGCATAATCACTTCATTCATTTTTACAGCTTCACCAGATTTTTTTGTCCAACTTCCGATGACCGCTTCTGTGATCGATTCACCGACTGCTGGAACTTTAACGTCTAATTTCATGTAAACCCCTTTAAAAAATTAAATTGAAAAAACTTTATCTATAATTTCTTGTTGTTCTATTTTATGTCGGTAAACAGATCCTGTCGCAGGACTTGCTCGGTCAGGACGCCCCACATAATTAAATTTAACTTTGATTGCTGTGTTGCTAGCAAGATCATTAATCAGCTGGTTAAATTTAAAAAACACATAATTAAAAGCGCCCATATTTTGCGGCTCTTCTTGCGTCCAAATTAATTGATTCGCTTTCGGATATGATTTCATGATGTCTTTAATAATCCAATGTGGAAACGGTGAAATTTGTTCTAAACGAACTAAAGCCGTTGTTTGGTTTTTGTTTTTTTCACGTTGTTCAAGTAATTCGTAATAAAGTTTACCTGAAACAAAAACAATTTTTTCAACTTTAGATTTATCAGCTATCAAATTGTCATCAATGACTTCTTGAAATTGCCCTGTAGCCATTTCAGAAATAAAACTTGTAGCTCGTGGGTGACGAAGTAATGATTTTGGAGACATCACAATCAATGGTTTTCTGAAATCACGTTTTACTTGACGTCGTAGCGCATGAAAAATTTGTGCAGGCGTTGTTAAGTTAACTACTGACATATTATTTTGCGCACTTAATTGTAAAAATCTTTCAAGTCGGGCAGATGAATGTTCAGGACCTTGGCCTTCATAACCATGCGGCAACAAAAGAACTAAGCCTGACATCTGTTGCCATTTTGATTCGCCGGCTGCAATAAATTGATCGATCATAATTTGTGCGCCATTCGCGAAATCACCAAACTGAGCTTCCCACATTGTCAAGAAAGACGGATCAGTGATTGAATTACCATATTCAAAACCCATCACAGCGTATTCAGATAAAATAGAATCATAAACGCAGAAATTTGTTTTTTCAGAATTTAATTGTTTGATCGGAAATAAAGCTTCATTGGTTTTTGTATCGTAAAGGCCAGCATGTCGATGAGTAAATGTTCCACGCACGCAATCTTGACCAGTTAAACGCACAGATGTGCCTTCTTGAATCAGACTTGCGTAAGCTAAAAGTTCACCCATGCCCCAGTCACAAGGTTCTTTACCAAGCGCTTGTTGTTTTCTCATCTCGATTAATTTTATTAATTTAGGATGTAAGTTAAATGTAGTTGGTATAGTTGCGATTTGTGTTCCAACTTTTTCTAAAGTTTTTGCATCAACCGAAGTGTTCACTGGTTTTTCAATATCTTTTTGTGTCGCTTTTTTTAAACCTGTCCATGCACCATCAAATTTAAAAGTTTTAATTTTTGGCGCTGCTAGTTTTGCTTGATCATAAATTTTTTGTAGATCGTTCATACGATCAGCTAATAAACTATCTGTGTAATTTTGATCGCAAACTTGTGATTGGATCAATTGTTTGGAATAAACTTCACGTAATGTCGGTTGTTTTTTGATAATATCATACATCAATGGTTGAGTGTACGCAGGTTCATCGCCTTCGTTGTGACCAAATCTGCGGTAACATTGAAGATTGATGACGATATCGCGGCCCCATTCTTGGCGGTAACGAATGGCGATATCCATCGCGCGAACACAAGATTCGACATCATCACCATTACAGTGAATCACTGGAATCGCTAAAGCTTTTGCCACATCAGACGAATAGTGCGCCGATCTAGCATTTTCAGGGTTTGTTGTAAAGCCAACTTGATTATCAATAATTAAATGAATTGTTCCGCCAACTGCGTAACCACGCACGTGCGCCATTTGCAGAGTTTCCATCACGATACCTTGGCCTGCGAAAGCCGCATCACCATGGATAAGAACTGGAATAACTTTTTTACGATCGTTCGTGTCGTTTAATTTTCTTTGCGCAGCCCTGGCCATACCTAAAACAACTGGATCAACAGCTTCTAAGTGCGACGGGTTAAAAGCCAAATGACAGTTCACTTTGCCATTAGCTGTGGTTTTTGTTTTTGAATATCCTAAATGGTATTTTACATCACCGTCGAAATCTTCAAGTGGAGTCTCTAGTTCTGTTGGCCCGTTGAAATCAGCAAACATGGTCGCAATATCTTTTTCCATGAAGTTAGCTAGAACATTCACACGACCACGATGAGACATGCCGAGGATGACTTCTTCAATTTTAAGTTGTGAACCTTTTGAAACAATGTGGTCAAGCATAGGTAATGTAGCGTCAGCACCTTCAATCGAAAATCTTTTTGTGCCGACATAACGTGTGTGAATAAATTTTTCTAAAGATTCAGCCCGCGTCACTGATTTCAGAATTTCTTTTTTCTGTTCAGAAGAAAGCTTTAGGCCTTCAGATTGTTCAAATTCTTTGATAAACCAATTTCTAACTTCCGGGAAAGCTTCCGCACACTGAATAGTTAATTTACCGCAGTAGACAGATCGTAAATGTTTGATGATATCACGAAGGCTGGCGTTGGGTTTTCCCACTAAAGACCCGATTTGAAAATTTTGATCTAAATCTTTTTCAGTGAGATTAAATTTGTTAAGACTTAACTGATCACTGGGTACAGGAGTATTTGTTAAAGGATCAAGATCAGCTTCATAGTGACCGTAATTTCTGTAAGCTGAAATCAAATGATAAACATCTAATTCTTTTTCTGACAATCCAAACGCGCCGTCTTTTGAATTGGCAAATTCAACGCCTTCAAAAAAACGCTTCCATTCCATGCCGACAGATTCCGGTGAATTTTTGAATTGATGATAAAGTGATTCCAAATATTCAAGATTCAAGTGGTTCATAACTTTTCCTTCTTCTACGTCTTTTCCCTCTTGATTGTGTCATAAAGATCACGCAAGATGAAACAAATTTTTTATGAGGTTATCATGTACAAGTTAGTTGTGATCAGACACGGTGAATCTGTTTGGAATAAGGAAAATCGATTTACAGGTTGGAAAGATGTAATACTCTCTGAAAAAGGCGTTAAAGAAGCCCAAAAAGCTGGCAAATCTCTATTAGAGCAAAAATACAAATTTGATATTGCGTACACAAGCTGTTTGACACGAGCTATCAAGACTTTGAATTTTGTCCTCGATGAAATGAATTTAAATTGGCTACCAGTGATTAAAGATTGGCGTTTGAACGAACGTCATTACGGCGATTTGCAAGGTTTAGACAAATCAGAAACTGCAGCGAAACACGGTGAAGAACAAGTTAAAATTTGGCGCAGAAGCTACGATACGCCTCCACCGATGATGGGTTTAGCAAACCCCGAACATCCGACCAAAGATCCACGTTATCAAAATGTTAATCCTCAAGTTTTACCATCAGGCGAATCGCTGAAAGACACAGTGGCGCGAGTTTTACCTTTATGGGATTCGCAAATTGCTAAAGATATTTTAGCAGGAAAAAATGTTTTAATAGTAGCACACGGGAATTCAATCAGAGCCCTGATTCAGTATCTTGAAAAAATGACGCCAGAACAAATTATGGAAGTGAATATGCCAACAGGAATCCCGTTGGTTTATGAATTAGATGGTCAACTGAAAGTGATTTCTAAAAAATTTATTGGAGATGCAATTGATGTCGAAAAGGCCATGTCTGCAATTGCCAAACAGGGCCAAAAAAAATAATTATTTAAGACAATTTGTATTATTTTTCATTTCCTCAGTTTTGCACATTGTATATTCGCCTAACTCGTTTGTGACTAATCTTAAATCAAAAGATCGGTCATAAATAATTCGTCTGGCATCATTAATTGCTAAGTAGTTTTCAGTTGGAAGTGCGTTGCCATAGCTACCTGAAAAACCAATATTCTGAGCATTTGATGAGTTCACAGTTAAGCGAATAGCATTTTCAACTAGATCAGCTGGGATAAGAGATATAATAAAGCGCGGTCCTACTGCTGAAAACAAATTGTAGTAAGGTTGCAACTTCGTTAGCGCAATATTTTTTTCTAAACTGTCATTTGTATTTAGCATTTCAAAAAGTATCGCAGAGATTTCGTTAATGTCCCTTTGAATTAATCCTAATTCTGGTGGAGATGCATTTTCACCAAGATCTGTACTAGCTGCGTAAATCGATAAAAGTTCAGATTTTATTGGGTAATTTTGAATTATTTTTTTAAGTATTTGGTAGATTTCTTTTTCGCTTAATTTAGGTAAAGATTTTAAACTTTGGCTGTTTAATGTTAAAACTGAACGAATATAACCATTTGTTTTTGATTTTTTATCAACTAACTTATCCCAGCCAAAACGTTGTTGGTTGCTATCAAGACCTAGAGTTGGAACAGAAAATTCAATATATTTTCTATATTCAAGAATTTGATCTGCCGATAAACTTTTATCACTTAAGTTTCGAGTAAAAACTAA
Organism: Bdellovibrio sp.; assembly: GCA_043721535.1. Taxonomy (GTDB): domain Bacteria; phylum Bdellovibrionota; class Bdellovibrionia; order Bdellovibrionales; family Bdellovibrionaceae; genus Pseudobdellovibrio. The sequence goes on from JAYSQO010000023.1 coordinate 67,027, forward strand.
ATCGGTCAGTTCACTGTCTGAGTTTTTATTCATTTTAACTAAGCTTTCGCTCATGCGAAGATTTTTCTTTTCAATTAATTTTAAACCTTCATACCGAGTGTTGATGAGCTGATTCGTATAAAGATGAGTATTGCTTTGGTTATAGCGATCAACCGAAGTTACAACTGAAACTGAATTATTAATACTATCGCTAAATGAAGCGATCGTGAATAATAATTTAAGTCTGTGTGATCTTGTGAAACTGTGATAACGGGTCACTAACAAACCTTTAAAAATACGATCAACAGCTCTGTCTGATGGTTGAAGTCGGGCATCACGTAGCTGAATGTCTTCAGCTATGCTAAAGCCTTTATTCACAAGTTCTTTTGTGTATGATTTATTTTGATCTTCAATAATATTCATCGCTTTTAAGTATTCGTAAGATCTCACTTCATTCATGAAATGATTATAGGCTTGAATTCCATCATGATCATTTAAATTGAATATATAATCTATCACATGAATATCTTGTGGTTTAACTGTTTTGCTGAAACCTAAACTGATCAATACGGCGGATAACTTCTTTTGTAGGAAACCAAGTACTCCTGAATTATTATCTGAATCTAAGTCAAATGATTTGATTGAAGCACTTAATCCAAAATCAAGATTAGCCTGAATAGTATTTAATTGAACGTGAACTCGTTCCTTTTCCATTCGGTGGATATTGATCATTAGTCTAGAACCTCTATTAGCAGACGCAGATAGACCCATCGCTAATTTATCAGCTGTAGTGCTGTCGCCAAGACCAAGGCTTCCGTTTGTGGTAAGTTCAATACGAACGATATCATTTTTATTTAGATTTAGCGCTTTTTTATGATCCCAAGGAATTTTATTTAGAAAATAAATTTTGCCATCACCTTTAATAGCGCTGGTTTTGTCCGCGAAAAACCTTGCAAAAGTGACTTGTACATTTAGTGAAAGCCCGCCAAACATTTTTGGATTGCTAGCATTTGCAGATAGAGCGTTTAATCCTACCAAGAATTCATAGATATCAAGACGTTGTTGTAAAGTTTTAATATATGCGGGTGTAATATCAGCTGTGTAGCTGAGTTTTAATGGCAATTGCATTTGCAGATTGTCTTTATCAATTAAATTAATGCTTTCATCAAGTGCATCAAGATCTAATTTAAGTGCAGCTTTTTCCCATTGTTTTTTAATAGGGCCCATCATCTTTTGGCTGGTTTCTTCAGAAGGTGATAGAAGTTCACCTAACTGATCAAATTCAGTTGTTTGTGTAGCGGATACGGTTTGTTGAGTCTTGTTCACTTTTGATATATCAAAGGCCAACAAACCGTGCGGAATAATCATGACTAGGACTAAGCTTATTTTTTTCATAAACTACATCAAGCAAAGCCAGTGCCATTTTTTCTACACAAGAACGAACTGACGTGCCCTTCATTACCTATAAAAACAACCTATAAAAAGCAGTTTAGGTGTCTATTGCTGTCAGCTGTTTACAGTATTGACACCTAAAAACGAAAATAGCTTATCTAATTCAATCTATTCGATTTGCTGACATAGGCTTTAATTTGTCGTGGCACTTGTTTTGATACACTTGCCTATATGAAGACAAATTTATTATTTAAAACCAGTGTACTATTCGTATTAATATCTATGCTAACTTTACAAAGTTTTGCAGAAGTCGCTACTGACCAATCGACAGATCAAGCTGTTGATTTATCGGGTCTTAATGCAGAAACAGCGGTTGAATTTGGTTCGGCTTCAATATCAAAAAAAATGCCCTTATTCGAAACGCCGTCTGATGAGGAATGCCCTTTGTTTTCTAACTCGCCTTATAATGACGTGCTGATTTCTATTGATAAAATGCAAGCCAATTTGAACACGGCATTTCCTAAATGTGAAAGCAAAAAAATAAATGACGAAATTATGATTCAAAGTGTGAAATTCAGACAGTCTGTTTTAGATGTGCAGAAATTATCTAAATCATCACAAACTAGCCAAGTTAAATCGTCAGTCGATAAAATGGTCGAAATGGCCCAGCAAATTCAAAATACTTTAGAAGTTGCTTCTAAAGCTCAGACACAAGTTTGTTATCGTGAAAATGGACAATTTAGATCTGTGATATTTTCGATGAGCGAAGCTTTTCAAAGTATTACACCAGTTATACTAGATATCGCTTCTAAAAACCCGTCGATAGCCAAAGCTATGGGTCCCGCATTAAAGTATTTAGTTGGATTAGATAGTTTAACAAAAGGTTTAGGGTTCGTCGAACAAATCGCAAAAGATTCAGTGATGTTTGATATGAAAAATAAAGATAATCGTAAAAACACAATTAAAAATGTTTGTCACTATATGAAGTTTTACTTACGTCTTCAGTATGTGCGGCTAAATCGTTTAGGTCGTATTCAGTCTATATATGCTGACTATGAAAATACAATCAGTGAAATCAATAAGAAAAAAACAGAACAGTTAGAACAGCTGATTCAAAAGCAAATTGTATTTAGTCGGGTATCTCATGGTCTTGACGGTGTGGGTTCAAATGGATCAGCGGCACTTGATCCTGAAGTTTTAGCCGTAAGTCATACTAAAAGCAAAGTCACACAAATTATCGAACGTTTACAAAGCGCACAGAATGAACTTGAATTAGCAAAAAGTCAGTACAACAGGCCAGCCATTGCCCAGTGTGAGACAATCAAGCAAATTAAATCTATCCCTGAATTACAAAGTACAATTAACAGCATAAAGACATTAAATGATGGTTTTGGTAAAGATGAAAATATTGAAAAAAGTGATCGCATATCTTCGATGATTCAACAGTTAAAATCTTACGATGCAGAAATGATAGCAGCGACTAGCGGTAAATCAAACAGTACGGATGAATGTTTTAAAGTCGGTCAAGATTGGATTAAAATTGCTTTATCTGTGCTGTCTGACGGTGCTGAAATGGTGGTTCAATATGAAAATAATATCGTTGAACTTAGTGGGGAAAATCTAGTTGCAGATCGTACGAAATTACAAAAACAAGAACAAAAGCTTTCAAACACAAAAACAAACTATAATATTTTAAAATCATTTATTAATTATTCAGCGATTGATTTTGAAGCCAGCGAAATAGAAAAACAAGCCATTGATATGCATCGCTATTTCTTTAAAGGTCCAGATATTAATGAAATTAAAGCAGTTTATTGTAAAGACACAAAAAGAACTGATTGTGATGAATCAACTTGGGATGACTTAGTAGCGTGGTTAAAGTCGACAGGTCAGTATGTCTACAATGAAGGCCCGGTTTATGAACTATTAAGAAATAATGAGCTGTATTTCAATCAAGCCTATAATGAAATGACTAGGGCGTTATCAGCGCCGTCAAAATATGAATACAATAAAACTTTAGAGTTGTTTGGTGGAAAAGAGCCACGAACTAATCTTGGTAATTACAAATTGTTTCAAGCTAAACTTAAAGAAAATTATTCAAAATTTATAAATATGAATTTGGCAAATATTCCTTATAAGTCGAATGACCATACAATCATTTGCAAAAACATAGATCAAGCTATCGATAAGTACACAGTCGCAGCTACGCATCTTTTAGCTAGCCAAAGGCTGTGTGAATTAATCAAACCAGTTTTAAAAGAAGAAAAAATATCGAACAAACTGCGAAGATATTGCGTTCCTGGGGATTCGGTTTCAAAAGCCACTGCTTCTGGTTTACAAAAAAATATTTACAAACTAGTTGGTGCTATTGAATTAGACCCAAAAGCCAAGGCTTTGGCGCGACATCAGGCCGCACCGAAAGCTTTAGTTGCTATTCTGGCTGAAAAATATGAATCTTTGAAGTGTGATGCGAAATAAGCTTTTCTATAATTTAAATACTGTTAATTCTGATTTTACAGAGTTTCAAAAAAAACAAGCCCTTTTGGTCGATCAAAAGGGCTCAATTGTTTGGATGGGGTCGCAATCAGTTGCGCTTAAGAAATTTAAAACGACACCGTTGATTGATTTTAAAAATAAAAACATATTACCAGCTTTTGTTGAATGTCACACACACACGGTATTTGCCGGTTCACGTTCAGATGAATTTGAATTACGTAACAGTGGTGTTAGTTATCTTGAGATCGCCCAAAAAGGCGGGGGTATCTTATCAACGATGAAAAAAACGCGCATAGCAAGCCACAGTCAGTTGCTTCAGTTGGCCAAACAGCGTGTAGATCGGTTTATCAATCAAGGTGTGGCGACAGTTGAAATTAAATCGGGTTATGCTTTAGATCTTAAAAATGAAATCAAAATGCTTGAAGTGATCAAAGATATTTCTGGGTTGTATCCCCAAAAAACGGCACCAAAGATTGTTTCTACTTTTTTAGGGGCGCACGCAAAACCACCAGAATTTTCAAGCTATAGTGAGTATTTAAGTTTTTTAGTTGAAAAAGTTTTACCTGTTATTAAGAAAAAAAATCTCAGCCAAAGGGTTGATATTTTTATTGAGAAAAATTTCTTTGAAACCCCAGACGCTGAAGTTTTTTTAAAGAAAGCTTCTGATTTAGGTTTTCATCTCACAATTCATGCGAACCAAATGTCATTATCAGGTGGGGCTGAATTAGCTTTAAAACTGAATTCAAAATCAGCAGACCATGTGATTCATTTAACTGATGAAGCTATTACAAAGTTTGCAAAATCAAAAACTGTTGCTGTGTTGTTGCCCGCTGCGGATTTATATATGAAGTGTGCTTACCCACCAGCCAGAAAATTAATTGATCGCGGTGCCCGCGTGGCATTGGCGACAGATTTTAATCCAGGTAGTTGTCCAACACAGGATTTATCGTTAGTCGGGCTGTTAGCCCGTCTTGAAATGAAAATGTCGCTGCCTGAGGTTTTCAAAGGTTATACTATCAATGCGGCTTTGGCTTTGGGGTTGGAAGATGAAATCGGATCACTTGAGGTCTCTAAGCAAGCCAGCTTTATAAGCACTCAGGCCGACCTTAGTGATTTCTTTTACTCAGCAGGCGCTATGCCTGAACATGATCTTTTCATTCGTGGAAGCAAAGTTTCAAAGATATCAAAAACGCGTAAATAACGCAAAGCTTCATAAAATTTAAGATTCTTACATTTTTGTTGTTAAATAAGATTTAGCTTTCTAGTCTCAGGTTATGGCAGCAAGTTATTCTTCTTTTTTAACGACGCAATATTATAGTCCGATTTTTAACACGGCACTGTTTGATGGACCTTTTAGAATTTATTTTTCTCAAAGTTACGAATCAGTGGCGCTAAAAATCTACCACCTTCTACAAACCCAAGATCATGATCTGTGGAAGCAGTTCAAGCTTTGGTCTGAAAAATCAAAAGAACACGCATTTGTTTTGATTTACCCGTCAGACATAGATTTAAAAATGGCTTTCAATGTGAATGAAATTAAAACCGCAGTTATTTCTCAGGAATGGACTGAAGGTTTTATGACGGGGATGTCTCAACCTGCGACAGATGAAGCATTTAAAGCAATTTATGATAATTTAGTTAAAAATTTGACAAATTTTATCGAATTCAAAAAATCGACAACAAGTTTTCATATTACAACTGAATCAGAATTAGTTTAATATTATAGACATGAAGCTTATGAATAATTCCGGTCAAATTATTATTGAATACATCTTATTGATGGCTTTGGTTGTAAGCCTTGCAGCTGCTTTAACTAAAGGTTTAGTGGGCCGCGCTGACAGTGGTTCTGGCCAAGGTGCAATTATCAAGACATGGAATCGAATTATTAAAGTCATTGGTAATGATTTGCCAGATTGTCCGAATCAAACAGATTTCACAAAACCAAATTGTAATCCGTAAAAGTAAACACTAGAAAAATCTATGTTTTTTGACTTCTGAATTTATTTTTTCTTGAAGTTGTTCTTGTATTTCAGAGGCTAAATCCCGACACAGTTCAGAATCACTGATTTTATCGGCGTTGTAAGGCAAATGAATTGGCTTTTCAAAAATAATTTTCCAACGTGCGGGTAGAGGAATAATATTTAACGGTAATGGTAAAACTAAACCGCGCAAAAATTTTGAAAACTTTAATTGTTTTAAATTAATATGGGTTTCCTCAGCGCCTAGGACAATCGTTGGAACAATACTTGACCCAGTCGCAAGCGCCATACGAATAAATCCGCGTTTGAATTCCTGTAATTGATAGCGTTTTGATGTGGGTTTGAAATTGCCATGTTCGCCTTCTGGAAATAGCACGATCATTTGTTTTTTCTTTAAATAAGACACGCCATTTTCATAGTTGGCTTCAATAAAACCTAATTTATGGGCTGGTAGTGCTGTCGTCTTAGTCAAAAACCATAAGTGATGCGTTAAAACCCGGGGGATTCGACCGGTTTTTTCTTGAATAATATAAGCCACGATCATGGCATCCATAGCTGTGAAGCCAGAATGGTTCGGCGCAATAATAACGGGTCCAGTTTGCGGGAGGTTTTCAACGCCTTCGATTTCTAACCGAAAATATTTTTTTAAAATCTCCATGAAAAGCCGCGGGAAGACTTTATAGAGCAATTCATCCGCTGACTTCGTTCGAAGATTAAAAACTTTTTCATTGGGTTTTTTAAAAAAATTGATCATGATATCCCTATGAAAAAATATATCATGGCTATCGATCAAGGAACAACGGGTTCAACTGTCATAATCGTCGATCAAGGCGGAGGTCTCGTAGCCAGCAGTGATAAAGATTTTAAACAGATTTACCCTAGACCAGGCTGGGTCGAACACGACGTCAATGATATATGGAATTCAGTGCAGCATTGCGCACGCGAAGCGCTACAGAAAGCCCATGCATCACCTTTTGATGTGATGACGATCGGAATCACCAATCAGCGTGAAACAGTTATTGCCTGGAGAAAATCTACTTCCGAAATTTTACATAATGCGATTGTTTGGCAATGCCGCAGGACTGCAGATCTGTGTAAAAAGCTAAAACCAAAGTGGGAGAAAAAGATCAAACAGAAAACAGGCTTAGTTTTAGATCCTTATTTTTCTGGAACAAAAATCAATTGGTTAATAGAAAATAGCCCTGCTGTTAAAAAAGCTGTTAAAGACGATGATATTGCTTTTGGAACTATTGATAGTTTTTTGATGTGGAAGCTGTCTAACGGAAAAATCTTTGCAACAGATGTCAGTAATGCTTCAAGAACACTATTGATGAATTTAAAAACTCTTTCATGGGATAGTGAACTTTTAAAACTATTTAAAATTCCGTTAAATTCTTTACCTGAAATTAAATCTTCTGCGGGCTTGTTTGGTTCAACCAGTGCTTTGGGATTTATAGCTGACGACACACCGATTTCAGGTGTAGCTGGTGATCAGCAATCAGCTTTGTTTGGCCAATCTTGTTTTTCTGAAGGAGAAAGTAAATGCACATTCGGCACAGGTAGTTTTATTCTCATGAACACCGGAAAAAAAATAAAATTTTCTAAATCAGGATTATTGACAACGGTAGCGTGGAAAATTCATGATCAACCCGTGCAATATGCCTTAGAAGGTGGGGCTTTTGTTTGCGGGGCAGCCGTACAATGGCTGCGTGATGGTTTAGGGATTATTCAAAAAAGTTCAGAGGTCGAACAATTAGCCAGCCAAGTTGAAAATACTAATGGTGTTGAATTTGTTCCAGCGCTGACTGGATTAGGGGCTCCGTATTGGAATCCGAACGCTCGTGGTGAAATCACAGGTCTTACAAGAGGCGTCACCAAAAATCATATTGCGCGCGCGACTCTTGAAGCGATGGCTTTACAAAATGCAGATATTTTAACTGCGATGCAAAAAGATTTAGGAAAAAAAATAAAAAAATTACGAGTCGATGGCGGAGCTTCAGCAAATAATTTATTGATGCAACTGCAATCCAATTACTTACAAACACAAGTAGACCGTCCACAGCAAATTGAAACCACATCAATGGGCGCAGCTTATTTAGCGGGCTTGGGTATAGGTCACTGGAAAAGCACATCAGAAATTCAAAAAATTTGGAAAATTGATTCGAGTTTTAAACCGCAGATCACAAAAAAGAAACTGACCGATCGATTAAAATCGTGGCACAAAGCGATTAAAAAAGTGAATTCTTAGATTATTAAGGTAGTTCAGATAAAGTTGACATGGCATCTTTTATTTTTTGCTCAGCACTTTGAGGGTTGATGACTGAACTGTAGCTTGGGTACATATCAACAAATGAAAAACTCAAATGAACTTCCATTTTTTTTGCAGCCTGAACTTGATCAACATTTTGTGTCCACAAAATATTTTTATTCGGACCTTTGATTTTTTCAACCCATTCTAAAACAGAAACAGGTTGATTAAACAATCCGGGATCAATCACATAAATTTTTTGATCATCAGCCAAAACCACAACAGCCACATGATAAAACCAACCACTAAAATCGGTTAGGTTTTGTTGAATGGGTTTTAAATTAAAACCATGCAACCAAACTTTACCAACAATAATATTTTTTTGTTTTAGTTCACTGGCCACTAAATGACTGCGGGCAAAGCAACCATCAAAAATATAATCATAACGTAAGCGGGGATCGGTTTTCCAAATCTGATATTGTGATGTTAGGTCATTAATTGATGCAGGTTTTGATGATGACTGCGTATTGATTTTTTCAAGAACTGAATTGATAGGTAATTCCAGATCACGCTGTGGAATTTTTGATAATATAGTATTTGTGTAATCATTTAATTTTTTTCTATAATTTATTTTAAAAGATTCAGGGCATTTATTTAACGCAAAACTTTGGGCTAAATGAATACCACTATTTCTAAAATAATTTAAAAATCCTGAACCGGTTTTGTTAGCATACTGAAATTGACTTTTATTTTGAAAAAGAACTTTGTTGTTTTGATCAATTATTAATTCAGGGCTTTCAATTTGAAGTTCTGCCTGACTGATTTTTTGATAGGTCGGAACAAGTCCATGCTGAGTGGCCTTCGGACTGAATAAAAAACTATCATCAGCACATTTGTAGAGTGGGCATTGAGCGCTGACTTCTAGGCAGATTATTTTTTGACCTGATTTTAATTGAATGCTTACATTGGCTAACAAAACCTGCGATCCAAGTAGGATAATCGGTATTAAAATTGTCTGTAATTTCCCCAAAATCCCCATGGCAGTAACCTCTGTAGTGAAGATACTCTATAGAGATGAAAAGAAGGTAAAAAAAGCGATTAAGACTGATTTCCTCTATTGCGCGTGTAAAAACGATCAGTGGCTCTGTCAAAATTTTAGACGAATAGCGGCCTCAAGCTCTATTCTAGACGGTATATATGTTAAATACGGCAATTTTAGATAGGGTATTGAAAATTGCCGTATACCATGAATATGAGTGTATGTTTACTAAAGCCGCGGAATTTTTTTAAAGTAAAATTAAAATAGTTCTCCTTTCCAGAGAAGATCTATAAACAGGCCTAGACCCAAACAAGTATTGCGACAAAATAATGATATCTATTAGAAGTGGAGACTATTGCGACAAAATCTGTCGCAATAGGGGTGATAATGGCTAAAGTAGAACAACAATTAGCAAATAAAGTTTTAGAGGCACTTGAAGTTGAAAAGCAAGGTCTAAAGTTGGCTGAAATCGCGGACAAATTACAACTGAACACTGCTGATCCAGCAGTGAGAAGGTCATTGCAAAGATTGTTAAAAAAATTAATCAAAAATAAATTGGTTATTCCATC
>JAYSQO010000024.1:0-34853 GCA_043721535.1 Bdellovibrio sp.
TGGGCAAAAGTTTCTGAAATGACTTGCGGATCAAATGAAGATAGTTCAATCTTTTTATGTATTTGCAAATGTTCGGGTAACCTGTGATTCAGGCTACCAATTTTTTACAGTTTTAAAACCATCTGCACATCGTCATTAAAACGACCATCAGGTTGTTTGTATGCCATAGGTTTTCGCCCGACTTCAACAAAACCAACTTTTTTATAAAGATGGTAGGCTTGATGATTATCACTCATTAAAGAAAGCTCTATCATTATTAAATCGCTGATTTTTTTAACCTCTGAAATTAGTTTTTTAAAAAGAAGTTCACCTAAGCCTTCGCCTCTGATTGTATGATGAAGTGAAATTCCAAAACCACCACGGTGTCTTGATTTAATATTTTTATAAGATTTAAAATCTAGTATACCAACAATTTTATTGTCGAATTCTGCAACTACTAGAACTGCCCTTGGATCATCGTTATAACTATTAATCCACTTGATCTCGTCTTCTAGGCTCATGTTTTTAAAATGTTCAGGTGAGCTTAAAACATAAGGTGATGTTTCTGCAATTTCGACCATTGCATTTAGTAATTCTTGCGCTTCGTTAACACTAGCCATTCTTAATGTAACTGATCGCTGATTTTTTGTTAAAACTTTTGTAGTCTCAAAATTCATATTAACCAACCTGTTGAAATTATTGCTATTTCTTTTAAATAATACAATATTAAATTAAAATTCTATGGCACATAAAAAGCATAAATTAATACTATGGCATCTAAAAACAACGTCACTGCTAAAGTAAATCCGACAGGCGGAAAGTTACTGTTTCAAAGCAAGGATTTTTCATACCAGAAATCCAGTGTTTTCAATACGTTGCTGAGACTTAAACGCATGATACAACTAAAGGAGAGAGGATTGTCTTATGAACGAAAATAACCCCAAACTACCAAACCCAAATGCAATCAAAGAACTACGTGAGCGCAATAAAAAACGCAAGGAGGTTCGTCTTAAACAATATGACGAACTTGCTGAAGCATTAAGAAAGCAAAACTTAACTAAAAAAATTGCGAAGAACAGTGGCCTTCCAGACGCTGAGTTATAATTATGTCTGGCACACACTTAATTGCAGTTAATCAACTTGATAAATTAATCCTAAAACAACCCAGCATTAAACAAGGATGCTTACTTGATACTAATATTTTAATCTCAGCTAGCATCACTGTTGACCCAGCAAATGATGCCGCAGAATCACTTTTAGAAGAACTTGCTAAATTAGAGATTCCAATTTATTCAAATGTAAATATTCGTGCCGAATTCCTTGAAATACAAAGAAGAATTTTAATTCCTGAATGTCTTATCGAATTCTATGAAAGCAGAAGTGATCATGTCGATTTTATAGCTCAAAAACTGAAATCAGTTCAAACCAGTTACAGAAAATCTTTAACAGACAAAAAAGTCTACAAATTTAATGATGACCGTATTAAGGAATTCAGAGAAATATTTTCCAAAACTATTGTCAATGAAGAAGATGGTTGGATTTATTTTTGTAAAACATTTTTGGCACCACAACTTACAGTTATATGGGATGAAGTTGTTCAATTATTTAATCTTAATTTTATAAAAATTCGTGATGACGAAGATCACCATTTACTCATTGATAAAGTATCCTGGGATGGTGTCACCGAAATTATGCGTAAATACGGAACTAGCTCCGCTGACGCTATGATTCTAAATCTATTGCTGTGCTCTAAAATCGAACTGGTTGCTACTGGTGATAGTGATATCAAGTATTTATCAGATATATTAGATAAATACGGAAAGATAGTTTTACAAATATAAGTCACTGTGTTCACATAAATCATGAGATTTAAAACCTTTATATTTATCATTCTCGCGTCTGCATCTGCACAAGCCACAAATTTAGATCTGTGTTTCACGAAACACTTATTTGATGCCATTCAAATCAACACACAAAGACAACTGACTTACGCCAGGCTTGAAGACCCCTATTTTACATCTATCGATAGCTTACGATCGATTGCGATTTCACAAGCTATGATTAAATCCCAAGAACTGTTACTAAAAGATGTAGCCCCAATCATCGATGTAACATCTTTATTGATCGAAAAAGACTATGGCATCAACATCAGCTGTCTTAGTTTTGTGTCGATGGATGATATTGGTGATATGGAAAACTTACCACGACCTAAAAGTGATCGTAAAATGAAACGTATTGAAGTGCTTGATTGGCAGAATGATTTAAAAAAATTAATTTACAAACAAGATTTAAAACTTTTAGAAAAATTAACTTTGAATTTAAATAAAATGATTCAAACTTTAGATTACCCTGAATACAATTGTATGCTTCGGCATTTGCTGGAATCAACTTTGCGAATATCTAAAATCGCTATCGCTAATAAAGATCTTATGAAAAAAGATACTAAGACGAATGAATTAATTTGGAAAATGATTCAAGGCCACGTGATTGGCCTTGCCGCTGGTTACGCTGTCGACAGAGCTGCCGAGCCCTTACAGCGCGATGGTATTCCGATTATTTGCAATGATATCCCAAAAATTCCGTAAAATAAACTAGTCGTATTTATTGAACGCTATTAGAAACTTTTTTGTCAAAGTAGCGATAAAATTTTTGCATTTTACTTCTGACAACAGCATTTGCATTCATGGCCCTGGCACTGGCGCTAAGACCATCTGATGAATTGAGCTGTAACAACGATAACGCTAACATACCCTGGTTCAATGATAACTGTGAAGCCACAACTTCGCCTTTTTGGGGCCCGGTAACATGCATTCCTTCCATCCACCCTAGATGCTGGTGATAAAGATAATCAAATCCGGAGTGCATTTTTTCTAAACGATTAAGCACAGGCATAATCTTTTCTGGCGAAGCTGCTGCAGCCATAACTAAGGCATAAGGAGCAAATGCACCATCCCAAAGTTTACGTAAAGCAGGATCGTTCACATCCGCATTATCTGAACTGACTAATGATACATCCCCACCTTTGTCGCGATAAATTGAACCTTCACCTTTATAAATATCTTCATGTGTACCCACACGAATGGCCGAATGCGCTGCTGGTGTCAGCAAATTTCTTCTACGTCCCTCTTCAATCATATATTCTGCATCATTTGTGAATAATTTATCAATTTTATTTGAATATAAATTTTCATTGGCAAATATTCTTGGGAAAAATAATTGAAATGCGGATCCATCCCAAAGTTTTAATAGTGGCCCTTCATGGCTTTGATGAATTTCTAATTTTATATTATTAAATACTTTATCAAAAAAAACATTTTCATTTTTAACATTTCGAAAAAGTCCTAATGAATAGCCTGCACTGTAAAGCAGCCTTGCCTCAGAACCTAGGTTTGCAAAATTATAAGCTTCACGTATCCACTGATCATTTTCTTTTCTCAAGTTTCCACCGATAAGGCCCGAATCATGATCATAATAAATACTGAAATCCATTCTCTTAAAAAGGACTAAGGCTTTTACGCCTAAAGCCGTTTTCGGATAAGTTTCACTGATCGTCCAAAGTGCAATAGCCAAATGAAGATTATCGATCGATGACACACTTGGATCTTTAATCACAGGAGTTTTAGTGTCAGACGAATAACGACTAAAAAATAAGCCAGTCGGTTTATGAATTTCAACTTGGCCTAGAATATTTAATAAACGATTTAAATTTTCTGAGGCTTGAGCCTTTTGTAAAGGACTGTTTAAAAGTTCGGTATTTATTAAAAGATCAACAGCCAGATTTGTGGGAGATGTGTCAGGGTTTAAAGTGACAACTTCAAAAGACTTATCAGCATTATTTTTTATCCAAACCGCATCACGTAAAAGCCCGTTTTTCCCGCGCATAGCAGACAAGCTATTTAAAGTCGTTTTTAGATAACGACCGACAGAAGCTTGCGTAGATTGACTGATTTTTGCTGACGAAAACAAATTGCGACACTGTAAACTACTAGCAAGCACCACATTCGAGCTTAGCAAGCATAAATTAAGACACAGGCTAAATATTATTTTTTTCATCATAACTTATATCAAAGCAAATGCCGTACCCAAATTACGTCTTATTTTGAGACAATGAAGTCATTGACCCTCAAACATTCGCAACGTAGTTTATTGCAAAGAGGAAAATCATGACCACGCAATGCCCTAAATGCAAATCAGAAAATATTTATCAAGATAGCAACTTATGGATTTGTCCTGAATGTTCTAACGAATGGATGGAAGGCAAAGCCGTCGCTGATGAAGTCGCAGCCATCGATACATCAATTGTTAAAGATGCTAGCGGTAATGTGTTAGTTGATGGCGATCATGTTGTTGTCACAAAAGATTTAAAAATAAAAGGTTCATCGAATTCTGTTAAGAATGGCACAAAAGTCAGAAACATTCGTCTTTACGACGCTGGCGATGGCCACAATATTTCATGCCGTGTTGATGGAATGGGCGTTATTAATTTAAAATCTGAATTCGTTCGTAAGGTTTAATACTACACCATGCAATTATCGATAAGGACAAACATAGCCGCCCATAGTTTGATAGCCGCCCGAACAACTGGCTGCTGGACTTGCTGACGGCGTCCCACCGCCACCGCCTGCTGCGGCCGGTATTCTTGCCGATGTTGCGCAAATAATTGATCCATCAGAATTAAATCCAGTGACTGTTTGATTTGCTGGGCATGATCTACCTGCGAATGCCGCTATATTATTACTGCTATTAGCTGCTGGAATATCCTGACATTTGATACTGCCATCAGCGTTATAGCCTGCCATAACTTGGCTTCCTGTGCATGATTGTATGTATCTGTTTGCAACTTGTTCTGACATACAATCAACAACTTTTGCTGCTGCTGGATTTGCATTATCAACATTTAGCACAGTTGCTATAGTTATTGGCTTATGCGGTCTAACTGATTTACTCTCATCAAAATCAATTATCCAGTTGGCTGTATATATTGAACCTGATCCATTTATGACGTAAAACCGACCATCATAATAGACATAATTCCAAGAGCAATAAGTGTTTCTACTATAGAAAGACCCTTAGCATTTAAAAGTACAGATTGATTTTTCATATTTAACTATCGGACTAAAGTCTTAAAAACTGTATACTTTCAAATTACTTTCAAATTACAAAACAACAAGTGTATCAATTTGATTCAAAAATGCACATATTGCCGTCGTTAAATTCATGAATTTTTAACCACGATGAATTTTGCAACCATAATCGTGCGTTACCTTTGGTGATGACTTTAATTTTTAGATTTTTACCTATCTGAATTAACTGATCGATAACGTACCTATAGGTTTCATCTGTAAATGAATCAAAAATATAATAAAATCCAGCTTCGGGTATTTTAAAATCAGGTGCCGATAAATCTTGTGTGTAAAAGTGAACATGTTTGTCTAAACTAAAACGAACTGCTGAATCATTGGCCATTTGCACGCGGTCTTCAACAAATTCGTACCCAATAAATTGCACATCTGATCTTAATAATCCTAAAACTAACCCAACCCGTCCGTAGCCAGAACCTAAATCAACAAATCTAGTTCCGCTTTTGGGGTTCAAATGTCTGATCGTATTCAATGTTGTTGCGTAGCTTGATTGAACACCAAGACCTGCACCTTCATAAAGACGTTCTTTTTTTGTGTCTTCAGATGCTTTTTCATCTATGATGTAATGTAAATCTAAAAGTTCATCAAAAATATCAAAAGTTCTATACATCGTAAGACCTAGATCTTGATTTCTGTTTTTTTTATCGAAATTTAAATTGTTTTCAAAATTAAATAATTCAGACATCAATTTTAATGAAACCTGAGAAAATATTTTTTGTTCAGTATCAGTTTTTTTCTTTATCGTTAATACAATATATTTTTTAAGGGTTTCAGCATTGATACCGATTTGTTGTAGGCTGTGTAGATTTGATGATTGTAGAAATGATTGCAAAATTAAAATCGGTTGTAGTTCGTAATTACAATGTTTTTGAATAAAGTGTTTAAATATAACGATAGCTTCTGAATTTTTATTTTCTAACCAATACTGACCTTTTATAAATTGCATGGCATGGGTCATATAAGCCGCATCAACGAAAAGATGCGCTAATTGATTTATACTCAGAATATTTGTTAGGTTTTCACATTCAGTTTGAAATAAAGACTGATCTAATCGTGATATTTTTTCCCAGATAAGGGCTTGTTCTAGCACCATGCTTCTGACGATAGATCGCGCGACTTTGTTTGTCTTGTATTTTCTCTAGACGCGCTTTTTCTTTCGACTCAGCTGGCTAACCGACTACTATAGATCTTTTCCCTCAACATCTTTTAAATATTTGCGCGTAGCTGCTGGCAGCTCTTGCCATAACTTAAATGCAAAGAATAAACCTAGTAATGTAAACGGCATTAAAAATGATGGCCAATAGTGCCAAGTTTCTTTTGTGATAAATGCACCTAATACGAATTCTTGAAAAGATGATCCCAATTTTGAAAACCCATCTGCTACACCTGTTGCTGTAGCGGCACCTTTGCGACCACCGAAATCAGCAGTAGCAACACCCGACATAATTGAATGCACGCCAATAACAGCCATCATAATAAATAATGCGGCGATCCCCATTGTGACTGCGTCTGTTGGATTCATAAATAAAATATACATCATTGTAGCTGTTGATAAGAACATGATGATTTGGCTGATCGCTGCAACTGGTGCCCGTCTTGAATGAAAAAATCGATCAGATGCCCACCCTGCCAAGAAAGATCCTAAAATACCCGTTGCGGCAGCCCATAGTCCCCAGTTATCACTGATTGTTGGTACAACCATGCCTGTGTCTTTAATAAATAATCTGTACCACTTCATCACACCATCACGTAATACACCTGATGTGAATTCGATAACACCGATCATTAAAATCACGCGATTACTTAAAATATCTTTAATCACGTTGATCCATGAACGCGATTCAGCTGTGTTATCACCATGTGATACATCATGCGTATCTAATTTTGGAAATCCCGCGTGATCCGGAGAATCTTTAATTAATAAAATATCAATCAACGCCCAAATAATTAAAAATCCTGCAGGTATAAAGAAAATCAACCAAACAGCTGGTATGGTGCTACCTTGAAGCGCAAATAGGTTTTGAATCATATCACGAACGGCTGATGGTGCTGGATTTTCTTCGATCTTTACGGCTTTAGCAATGGCCTCAGTCCAATCGAATGCAAAATAAACTCCTAAAGAAATGAGTGTTCCAAATATAGCGCCGAAAGTTCCACGTTCACGAACATGAAACCAGTATGATTTAACTTTAATTGTCGAAATCGCGCCAAAACTTTGGATAAACATATTCATTGCATAAAAAATTGTAAGCCATAAAACGATATCAAGCGGATGACCATGTAGATTAAGGTAAAGAACCCAACCCATACATGTATTAAAGATCGCAGCACCGATGGCTGCGATGATCATTCCTTTTTTACCACCAATACGATCAATCAGTGGGCCTGTAATAAACAACGATGCTGCATAAACAAAAAATCCCCAACCAGAGATCTGACTTTTTTCAGCTTTAGTAATCACATCGGCAGTTGCTAAAGCATCAAGATTGTAACGTGCCATATACATGAAAGCGTAAGTCATACCAAGTGGGAACCAACTTAAAAATCGTCTCCACATAAAGGCATCGGTGTGTTTCATCGGATTACGTAAGAAATAAAGCGCTACTGATGATAATAATAAACCTAACATGAAGAACACAGGTGTAAACATCACTGTAAAGAAAAAGGCCCAATATAAAGCAAGCATCATTTTGATAACAATCGGTTTTTGCATAAATCCCCCAATGCAATTTCTAATTCTTGAAGTTTTTGTATCGAGGGAGGTGATGAGAGTCAACATGCTAATTTTATTAAGATTTTGTCAGTGCTGCAAAAAGAAACACCTCATGTTTTACTGGCTGTGTACATGCGCACTGAGGTGTTTAAAAAGACTCTAGTCAAACTGGGGGGTTATATGAATCCAGCAGGGCACCAACCACTAGTTGGGTATATTATTTGTACATATTTCAGTTGTTGGAATGACCCACTCACGAATAACTTTTGATTCGTTGCCAATAAATTCAGTGTAAGTATTATCACTGTTATTATGGAGAACTCGCATTTTCACTGTTTGTGATTTAATGAGCTGACAAGTCTTTGTCTTCACATAATCACATGCTTCTGGAACATATATTGAACAGTCTGAATGTGAATATTTTTGGTCAGTGATGTATTGAGGTGCTTCAAGATGCCAAGTTAAAGAATGTTGTCCGAAGCTTCCTGCGTGCATTATTTTTTGATATTCTTTGTCTGCTTCACCTGATTCAGCAGGATGCGCCCTTGTTGCTAGCTTTTGAAAATCAATTCCTGTGATTTCTTTAATAGCTTTCATTGTTTTAGTGTCTTTAAAAATTAGAGATGACTGATACGATGAGGGC
Organism: Bdellovibrio sp.; assembly: GCA_043721535.1. Classification (GTDB taxonomy): domain Bacteria; phylum Bdellovibrionota; class Bdellovibrionia; order Bdellovibrionales; family Bdellovibrionaceae; genus Pseudobdellovibrio. The sequence continues at coordinate 8,477 of JAYSQO010000024.1, forward strand.
ACATCTGGATCACACATCGTACAATTTTTTTTAGCTTGTGTGATAACTAATGGCCACGATTGTATTTCTCGATCGTGTATGGATATTTGGCTTGGCAACTGTGGCAAGTTTTTAACCTGCGCCTCTACTTTTTGGTTTAAACTTAAAATTGCAAATACTAAAATAATTAAATGTTTCATGTTTTTATTTCCTTATATCTTTTCGATTTCGATGTTAAACACGCCCACAGGATGTGGCGCATTTTCTTGTAGGTAAAAATTCACGATCACTTTTTTCTGATCCGACTTGCTTAAACGTTTTAAAATTAAATCTTTATCGTTTAACGAGTCCCCAGAAAAATACATTTGTGTGATCAATTCTAAATATCCTAATGCTGAGATTTTAAAATGGATATGTGGAGGCCTAACCCAAGTGTCACCCGCTGGGTAGGCCCCAGGAATAATCGTTCTAAATTTATAATCACCATTGGCATTTGTTTGGGCTATTCCCCAGTATTGAAAATTAGGATCAAGTGGTGCTGTGTTCGGATCTGAAGGATGATCATACCTACCTGATTCGCAGGCCTGCCAAATTTCAACACGCGCGTTTTCCACAGGCAGATTATGTTGATCAACCACGCGGCCTGATACGATCACGATTTTGCCCTGGGCAATTTGGATTTTACCGTCGACACGTATCAAATCAGCGTCTTTATCGATTTGGTCAACAATGGGATAAAACGGACCTTCAGGTTGAGCCGGTGTTTTAGCCTCTAAAATGTTTGCCGCCAGCATTACACCTGAAAAAGCCACTATCGAATTTTTAACTAATGATCTTCTGTTCATTGGAACTCCTTTGTATTTATTTTCGCAAATTTACATATCAGCGATTAGCCATCAAACTAGTTGATTCCTATATATATGTAAAATATGATGTTATATATACTTTAAATAGGTGATTACTTATGAAATACAGAATGAGCGATATTAAAAACTTTGTGGCCGCATCAAATTGCACCACGATCATTCAAGCTGCGCAAAAGCTTGAAATCAGTCAGCCTGCATTATCTGAAAGCTTAAAACGCCTTGAAGAAGATCTTGGCGAAGTTGTGTTTTATAGATCTAGATCAGGAATTCAACTAACCCCGAGTGGTAAATTGTTTTTAACTAAGGCACAGACTTTGATGAATGCGTATTTTGATTTAGATATCAAAACGAATTCAGATCAGATTTTTTCTGGCCAAACGATCACAATTGGGTGTCATGCTACGGTTGCGCAGTATGCCCTGCCCCATTCGCTTAAATACATTAAAGATCATGCTCCTGATTTTAAAATTGAATTGGTGCACGATTTATCAAGAAATATTCAGGCTGATATTCAAAAAGGCCAACTTGATATTGGTGTAGTGATTAACGCTGTTGAGGTCCCCGATATAGTGATCCAAAAACTTTCAACAGACATTGTTGGTGTTTGGACTGCTGCAAATATTAAAAAAGAGCACGACACGATTATTTGTCATCAAGATTTATTTCAGACGCAGTCCATACTAAAAAAATGGAAAAACAAACCTGATAAAATAATCACGACAGATAGCTTAGAATTAATTTGCAGACTAACCCAAGAAGGCCTTGGGTACGGAATTATTCCTACAAAAGCCGTTCAGTTGGTTTCAAATAAATTACATATGCTAAGTCAGCTACCGACTTACAAAGATGAAATCAGTTTAATATATCGCCCTGAGTTTGGCAGAAACCCGGCAGAAAAGCTGATGATCAAGGCCTTGAAGGAATCGCTGTAGGGCGGATTCAAGAAACTGCTTTAAAAGATAATTCATAGGGGTGATCTGGCAAATTGACTGAAATTCTATCGTAATCAAATTTTAATTTGAGTGAAATCGATTTCCGCCCACTCGTTTCTTGCTTGAAAACGATAAATCTTGCCGCAGCTAGCGCGTTACAGTCTTTTTGCACTGGAGCAATCGAACGTCCCACTAACTTAGCCAGTTCATAAACTGAACTTGGATTTTTTGATGCGATCAAAGCAAGTATTTCTATTTTCTGTAAAGTTAAAAAATTGCGAAATCCATCAATTGATTCAAACAAAATAACATCACTTGGCTGAATATACTTATTTTTTTTTAATGGAAGATCAAGAAGTTCTTTTTCGATTTCTTTAAGACTTTTAAATTGAATCTTTAATGCTTTTTTATTTTTCATTTTTAAATACCTTTTCTGCGTGTTTAAAGAATAGTTGTATAGCTTCTTGGTGATTCAAAACGTAAATAGACAGTCGAAAGCTTTTGTCCTCAGGTAGCTTTGTGTGCATATGATAGCCAAATGGTTGATGGTTATCTAGCAGTAGCCTTAACACACCTGTGCCTAGTTCTACTAAAGCACAACTGACTTTGAATCCATCTGGAAATTTATTTCTATTCGAAACTTCATATACTTTGATATGAGCTTCAAATCTTCCATTATCTAATAAAATGACTTCACGAATTAGCGCCTTCGCTTGAGTCACTTTACACCTACTATATATAATATCATATTAAAAGTCAATTTGTTTGATTTGTTGCTCATATGACGGAAAGTAGCGAATTCAAGACCACTTTCATTAAAGCTTAGATCGCTTCGCATTTCCGAATACCAGATTCATATGGATTCTAAAAACTTAGAATTCAAAATCCGAGTTTTCGGAATTTTTAAGTATTTCGGATCTCATATTGCATATAATCACTATAGAAACTTTTTATTGGGCTCAGCCATTGCAAAATCCTTTTTCGTCAACAAACAAAAAAGGAGAACGTAATATGAAAAGCAACAAGAACAAAAGTACAAAAACACCAACCAACCCTATTCGCAGAACCCTTATAGGCCTCTGCAGTCTTGCGCTCATGCAAGGCTTACTTGCTGGATGCTCAGAGGTTCTATCAACACGTGACGAAAAACCGCGATCATCAGGGCACGTCACTGTGCTAGATGATGCCGCTTGGGAAACACAAGACAGTCGCTTCGGCGATTCAGGTCTTATTCGGTCAAAAGAGCTCACGCCAGCAGGACACGAAAAAGCATCTGCGATCTTAAAAGAAACAACACTGGAATCACTGAACCTACCGACATCACTAAATGTGAATGCTTTTACTGTAAGATCAAAAGGAAATGTCAGAACAAAACAAGCTGTCTATTTTGCTCCAAAATTATATTTTTATCAAAAAGCCGATAGAGCCCATGTTAAAGCCAAACAAGTTGGCGATAATGTGTTGATTCCTTTACATGCTATTTTAGTCGACGGATTATCTGAAACAATTCCAAGCACTGATGGCATATCAACGGTAAAATTACCTGCATCCTATTTAGTTAATATCGGTGCAGTTAAAGGTGCCTTAGCAGACAGGAACTATGATCCCAACGTCAGTTTTGGCCCGCTAGATGGTTGTGCTAAATCATTTAAGATTGCAGTAGCCGGAGTTACTTTTGATGTTACGCCAGAAACTTTAAGAGATGGCGATCAATGCGAACTAAACAGACCTTTTACCTTAAATTTGGTCGTTCCGAAATCACAAGCTGATTACATTATTAACGAAGCCCTATATTATCATCAATTAGATGCATCGGTCACATTTCAAGTCAAAGTTGGCTATGTTGATGCCGATGTTAGAATTCAATTAGATCGTTCAAAGATCTTTGAAAAACTGCAGGCTTCTTTAAGTGCAAAAAAACCACCATATGCACAAGTTGACATTAAAGCGACAATTCAAAAAGTCATTCAGTCAGAAACATTTAATTTATTCATTAAGGGTGATCGAACTGATGTGGTTAACCAACTGATTCAGGCCGCTTATGATTCATTTGTGATTCCATTTGAATTAAAACCTGATCAATCAGCACCACCAGAATGCAAAGAAACGGCAGCCTGTTTGAATATCAGCTATGAAAAAAATTCTGAAAGTAGAAATTTAGAAATTTCATACCAACAGTATTCAACAACTTTAGCTGGCCAAAATATTGTCAGTCTTGCTAAGCCTCAGCAGATTTTATTTCCAGAAGTCGTTTTCCAAAGCAGTGATGACGCCAAAGGAGCTTACATTGATAATCGCACTGATCAACAAAATGAAAGAAATTTATTAATCACTTTGAATCCAAAATCAATTGTTGAAATTGAAATGTTTGGCACAAAAGCACAAATCGATGACACGGATAAATCTGTTACAGTTAATATAAGTTCTGATAGTAGTTGTGGCGCACGCGATATAACAAAACGCTGTAAATGGACAAACAACAATATCTACGTCAACAGAGTCTATGCTGGGCCTAAAATGACAGACATTAAAAATGCTGCTGGTAATTTAATTGGGCAACCAGGCGCGCAGTTATATCTAAAATTTGTTAAATCAGATGGCCAAATTGCTAAATGTAGTTTTGATCAAATGAGTGCGACTGGTTTAGGTGACCGGTATATTATTAAAATTCAAAATTCACCAGGCTGCCACATTTTCAAAGATGAAAATAACAAGAATGAACAAGTCAGTGCTTCTTTTATCAACGAACTACGCGATGAAAAAATGTCAGTGGTTATTGGCGATGCCGCACCCTACAACTACACAGATCACACATCTAGACAAGATGGGACTCCGTCTCATGATGGAACCCAGCTAGGTGGATCACAACCTAAAGAATTAAAAACTGCAATTCGCGCAATATTACTAGAAATTAAAGTTTACGTTAGAAAATATGATTTAACTCAGTTTTAATTGAGTCGCTGATTCGCAAACAAACCAACTATCTTAATTGATAGTTGGTTTGTTCAGTTAAATAGCTAATTGATTTTAAACAAGATAGTTGAAAGGATTTTAAATATGAGAACAATAATTTGGATTATGATTTTAATTTCATTAGGTTATTCGTTTGATAGTAAAGCAGATGTTTGTGTAATCAATTACAATAATGATGAAATTCAATGTCAGAAACTAAAACTTATTCAAGATGGTTTAAATATCCTTACTATCACAACTGAAGCAGGTACTTTATATTCCGCTTGTTCTGGCATTGGCACACCCGTAGCAGTTTATTTAGGTATTGCTGGCATTACCCTACAAACAGTTAGACTTGCCGTTAGCCAACTGCCCTGCGAAGAAACCGCAGATGCAGCACTGATTGATCAGCTTGTAAAAGAGAATGTGTGTCTTGAGTTAGAAAAGAACGGTCTAGTGTGTGAGAAATAATTAATATATATTATCGTTGGTGGACTCTCGAAAGACTATTGATCTGCCAACGGTATTTTTAAAGTGATTGTAGTCCCCTTACCTAATTCAGAATCGATTAATAGCTCCCCACCAAATTCCTGCATAGTTTTTTTCGCATGATACAGACCAAGACCAGATCCTGATTGATCCAAATGCTCTTTACCATATGAAAAACCTTTCTGTCCAATTTTACTAAGCACTTCCTCAGGAACACCCTTGCCGTTGTCTTTGATGGCAATAAGGTTAAATTTCGAATCTGTTTTGTATAATGATATTTCGATCTCACCTTTATCGTTTATTAAGGACTCCGTGGCGTTATTGATAATATTACTAAGTATTCTTTCTAATTCAGATTTAGGAAAACTAGTTAAATCATCGACATTATAACGATTATTAAAAATAATAAAAACATCAGATTTGTTTTTATACTGAGCGCGCTTTTCAGTAATTATACTTTTAAGCATTGGCAATAAATAAAACTTATTTTGAGTTAAACTTGAGTTGATTAAATTGATCTTAGGGTCTTCGAAGTTACCTTTACCCTTTTCAAGTAAGTCGTTTGCAATTGAGTTTATTCGGTCAATTGAATGAGTTAAAATATTTTTTTGCTCTTCAGGTAGATTGCCTAAAGCACTTGATATCATATTTAAAGATGAGAGTGGAGATCGAATGTCGTGGGCTACTTGCTTGCTAAGCTCAGCAATTTTTTCGTTAAGTCTTGAGTCTAAATACAATTTTTTGTATTTCTCCTCAGCTTTGACCAGCTTCAAAATTATACTATACAATTCTTCCACAGCCGGTTCCAAACTATTTACATCAATACTTTCAATATTATTTTTATTTTTTATTAAACTAATAAACTTTCCTATACTTCGTTTATATAAAATTAGCTGCATCAAAAACATTACTAAGATAAAAGAAAAGAAATATATAAGTATGCTTCTTTTAAGAAGGTATGTAAGTAGAAATGTATAACTCGGGCAATCGCTTATGTAACCGACAACCAAGCCATCTATCTGTATCGGAAAGTGTGTACTTAAAACACATTTGAATTTACTCTCAATATTTTTACTAAAATAAACCTGCGCGCCTAATACTTCGGAGTAATGATTGACTTTTTTTTCTAAATCAATGAAATTTGAATTAATAACATTATCCATTACTTCTTGCTTAAGTCCAAAAACACTTCTGCTTAAATCATTTTTGTATGATAAGTATGATGCAGTCATGAAGGCAGCTATTAAAAAGATAAAGGTTAAAAAATTATATTTGAACTTCAATCGACGCACCTTGCATCTACTACTCCATTCACACGGTCAAACCATTTGTTGATTTTCAAACTGGTCTTGTAGTAAAATTTCTTTTGATTGCGTGTAACGGGAATCACGTATTTAGAACCTAATAGCAGAGCCTCAGCTCTGCTATACTTGTTGGCTAAAAACTCATTATTTCGCTCTCCAACATTCTGTCTACTTAATAATTTTTCGATTGAACTTAGTTTCTGTGACACAAGTCTATTCTTATCCAAAATAAATGAATCGAAATACACATCGTAGTTTAATTCTGAAATACTATTTGTTGTAGCTGAATCAAAACCAATAAGAGCAATATATGGTTTCTTCGAAAAAATTAACCTACCGAAATCTTCGTTTTTAACATTGATAAGGGTGACTAGATTACCTTTGCTGTATATTTTAAAGTTTTTACTTACCTTATCAAAATCAAATATACTGGGCACTATGACTTGAATTTTTTTAGTACTTTTACAATTTACTTTAGTAACAGATTTTACATAGGGCTTTACATCCCAAGGGAGAAAGTTTTTAGTACTTGCACCAGTTAATCCATAAATTAAATGCCAATTCAACTTACTTAAAATCTGGTATGCACAGGCCCTCTCGTTATCACTTCTAATATTTAAAACTATTGAGTACACTTTATCAATACTATTTTCGTAAACTTGATAGTCGCTAAAATCAATTTTATCAGTATTCAAGCTAGTCGACACATTATTAAAATCTTGAAAATCATGAATATTAAGATCCTTGCTTGCATATGTGCTCATGCTATAAAAGCTAACTTTATTATATTTAACTTTATTAGCCGAACCCAGCTCTAAAGCATTATTATCGAATCTTAGTAATTTATATGGACCGATTCCTATCGGTATTTTATCACTAAAAGTTGATTTTTTAAGTATCGTAGATGAAATTCCAGTTAGTCTTTTAAAAAGTCCAGTTGTTGATTCACTCATTTTTAAAATAGCACATTTACTATTTTCCTTAAATATTTCAGACTTAGGAATAATTTTAGGAAACAAATTTGAAAATTGATTTAGCGAGTGCATCATGTCCTCGCTTGTAACGAAGCTGCCATCACTGAATTTTAAATCATCTTTTAAGCAAAATTTATAACTTTTAAAGTCATAGTTAATGGCTTTAGTTTTCTTTAAATCTAGAAATTCAGAACTCATTTGGCTATTTTCATCAATATAAAAAAGTGGATAATAAAGATGATATCCAACATAATTTAGAAAATTTATTTGATTTGTAATAGGATTATAGCTGACTATTTCTGGCAAAAGCACTTTAAAAGTGTCGGCTTTTGCAAAATTACAAAATAAGAAAATAATGACAATCTTTTTAACGTGGATCAAATCTAATTCCTAACTTTTTATAGCCAAGTTTTTCTGCTAAAGAGGATGATGGTTGATTGAAGTAATCAATGCCAACTACCAGTTTGTTTTCTAAGTTTAATTCTATTAAAAGATCGCTCCAAGAGTTTTTTATGTTTGATCTAATTTTTTTATCAGTAACTTCTTTTAGTATACCCCAATAACCAACATGCCAGACACTTTCGTTAAGATACTTATGATTCATAATTTTACATACCGTCATGACTGCAATAATTTTTCCGTCACTAATGTGTACAATATTTTTAGTTTCGCCACCGAAATATATTTTCTGTTGCTCGTAGAACTTCTCCATATCGTTAATATCATCATAATGCTCTAAATTGTCCTTGTAAAAATTTAACTTTATAAAATCTGATATGCTATTAACTTCTTTTTCGTTTGGATTGTTTACCAGATTAGCCTCAACAGCTACTGCAACATTTAAATTTTCGTCATACTTTTTAATTTCTTTAACATCTGCAACATAAAAATATTTTGGGTGAAATATCATATCTAAATCTTTTAGCTCGGAATCTGCAAAGGAACTGTTGTTTAGTAGAATAAAGTTTTCCCATAAATTTGTATTTGCCAACATCTTTAATTTTGAAAAAATAGTTTTATTACTAAAAATATAATTACAATTATCACAATCTGTTAAGAAGCTCTTTTTTATTTTTGATTTGGACAACCTTGCCAAGGTCGCATATAAACCAGAGTCTACAACTTCTTTTGTATTTCCTGCGAAAACGTCGATCAATTGTGGTTTTGTTGAAAAGGCAAGGGGCCCACAACATATACTGTAGCCTTTGCCAGGGTAGTATAAATATTGATCTGCATTTTTTCGCTCATTAGACATGTTAGGGCACCTTAAATATTCAATATTATTTCTACTTAATTGAGTTAGCTTTTCGAATCTACCCGATTTAACTACTTTCGAAAAAATAACTCTTACATCAAGATCCATAGCTATATCAGTAATAAGTTTAATTTCAGCATCATCGTCATAAACGAAACTAATTTCAATATTTGGACAGATTTTTTTTGCGGATTGCACTGATTTTTTAAAATTAACATCAGTTATGAAATCAAGATGCCATTTGTCGAAAGATAGTACTATAGAGTCAAATTTAACTAATCGAAAAAAATTCAGATTTTTTTCGATTAGACTCCCGTTAGTGGTTAGTGTGTACTTAATATCTCTTTTTAGCTCTATACCAATTAGTTCAACCAACTTCTGGATAGCATCAACATAAAGCAGTGGCTCTCCACCAGAGAATCCCAACTTATTTATATTTTTATTTTCTACGAGCTCATTCATAATCAAATCTATATCATGTTCAGCTAAGTTTACAGATTTTATACCTGGTCCTGATTCATTAAGACAATGTTTACATTTGAAATTGCAGTTTAGACCTAGTAAAATCTGTAAATGATTACTCATAAACTATTCCATTATATATGGTGTAGATTCAACTTCTAGCCTATTTTTAACTTTTTCTAAAATTAATAATGACTTATTTTTTTCTTCTGTTGTCAATTCGTTTATGTTGTTAACTGTAAGTGCTTTCATCAATAGTTTTCTATCCTCTCCATTAGTTTGCATCAGAATAATTTGTCTTTCCTGTTCATATGCCATTACATCAAAAACATCACTAACGCCAGACCTTGCACTTTGTCCTAACAAACTCACTACAACTGATACGAATGTAATCACTTTTTTGTTCATAATAATCTCCTAAATATAGCTCATGCTAAAATGATGCCATTATCTATATCTTTATACCTTTATACGATTTGTTCTCTAAAGATTTTGGACATTTTTTGTATACAGCTGGCAAGATTTAGCTACAGACACAACTGTCTCATATTGAGATCAACTAGATAAAAAATTAGTTTGCTTCAATACCATTAAATATTTCAGAGTGTAATTTATTTTCGATTTTTTTTAAATATGCTAACCGTATTAATCACGATTGATAACATCAAATTGGCAACGCTGATTTTTGTTTTGATTAAAAAGCTATTTTTCAATAGTCCTTTTGACTCTAAATCCGAGGTAATTCTCGAAAATAAGTATGACCACTCAATCCAGTTAATGTTTTTTATTTTTTGCGGATAATCAAGTGGACCTAATATCAAGTGATGCTCTAAACCGTTTAAATACGGGTGCGCATAGGAAACGCCAGTCTTGTTGAAACCTAACTTCTTATACAAAAGCCATAAGTTATTATCACAAGAAGTTACAATAAATTTTCTGCCAGAAGTTGCGAATATTTTATATGTATGTTCGAAAACTCTATGCAGCAGATCACCTTTTCTGTAATCAATGTGTGTGCATAGTCTAGATATCTCAATCATGTCTCTTTTGCATGGCATAGAAACAGGGTAACCGTTTTCAAAAGGTCTTTCCGTATCAAGTCTTTCAGATTCTTCATTGGGAAATGCATATGCCGCACTTGCCACTATCTTCCCCTGGTGTTTCACGATTAAAATTCTGGATTTAGAATCTAATGGCGCTGTCATATCAACTGGAGACTTACTTTTATCAACTTTACCCGCGTTTAAATAGGCTTCAAATCTTAATTTGAGTACGTCAACATAATCAGCGTGCGTTTCAACATACTTAAATGAAAACACGTCAGCGATTTTAGATACGTTAAAGCCCGCATCTCTGGCCTCATTAGGTGATACATCTAAAAACTGCAACAAGTAATTACTTAAGTTAAGCGATAGGTTTTGATCTAATTTTTGTACATTACAACCAGCTATTAAACTGCCATTAGGACCTTGTTGTACATAGCAAATAGTTACCGTAGTTGACGGGATTTCTTTGTAGTCAAGAGTAGATAGAAAAAATTTAAGATCTAACTTCATACCTGGTAAAACATATTGATCAGATTTATCTATTTGAAGAATGAAGCTTTCATTAGATAGAGATAAGACTTTAAATGCTGATTTTTCAAAATAAAAATTTACTTTAGAATAGACACCATGGATTGAATAATTTTCTTTTATGACAATTTGACTAGTCTTTTTAATTTTTTCAACATGATCAAAGCTGATGAACTTAAGGCCAGTCTTGAAATACTCTCCCGATTCATGAACCCAAGTCACTGATCCCGTGCCTTTAAATAAACCATCTCTTAAGTTAATTTCGAAATCAATCAAAACATCTTTTGAAATTTTACTTTTAGAAATAAAACTAAAACCAAAACTTGAAAGATCGAATAATTTAACATCTAAATTAAAACCATTAATTTCTATTTTTAAACTAATAGCATCTTCATATCTAATACTGACCCGATTTGATTTTCTTGATTCATCTGATTTAAAATTAACCTTAAATGGTTTAACTTTTTCAAGAAGACTTTCTTCAACTAATAATGAATCCGGTAAGTCAGTAAATAAACCGATTTCAATTTCATTTTCTGATTTTATTGATGAAACAATCCCGCCATATGCACATAGTTCATTTTGATTGTGATGAATGACAATTTTATGAATATACTGACCTACAAAAAAACTAGTGTTTGCGAATTCTGATGAGCTAATTTTAATTTTTCTGGAATTAATTATTTGGTCTAAGTTAAAAGAAGACCTTTCGATAGTAATTCGATAATTTTCAATATTAAATAATATCGACTGACCAGCTAAGTTACTCATAAATCATTTAAAAAGTTTTTCCCCGTTTGCGAAAGCATCTTCAAGCATTCGCTTATGAAGATAAGCTGTGCTATACATAGTGTCTGCGACTTCATCGAAAATTTTTGTACTAGTCACCATCTCTTTAACATAGATTTCCATTAATTTATTGTGACCAATATCAACTTCAGTATGTTCTTGCAAAAATGTGACGGCATTATTAGGAATTCCCATTTTAGATAACATTTCTAAATATTTTGGGCCATTTTGTGTTGGTAGAAATTCTAAGTGAAATAAATACCCCAAATAACGTATAGGATTTTTAAATTGAATGTCTTGTAAGACATTTGCTGATAATGCTTTAGTAATCGGTAACGGCTTCGAGTTAATAATTTTTTCCTGTTTTACACCTAACACCATCAAGTCATTCATAGCTAATAAATCATGACCAGTTTCAGATATGGCATGTCTATAAAACATTTTTACTATTTCTCTAGGATTTCCTTCGAAAAACATAGTTGCATAAGCCTGGATCTGTGGATTTGTCCCCGCTTGATGGTATGTCTCAAGCAAAAAGCCTTTGTAATGTTCTAAGCCAATCTGACCACTTTCGAGACGCTTTTGCCAATCAGTAACAGGTAGCGAAGCCATGATATCAAACCATTTGTTTTTAATTTCTTGAAACATACAATAAATCCCCTTTGAGACCTACGTATTTAATCGGATTAAAGTACGACATTCTGCACTAAAAAATACAAAAACAGGACCTTAGTAAAGATACTTTTTAATTATATATACCGATGAGATCTGGTGATGAAAAACAATATTTTGCTTACCACAGATGATTGCCTAAAGCCGCACTTCAAAGCGACGTTGTTTTTATCTTACATCAAATACATCAAAAAAAATTATCCAGATATTGATATTCAAAAGTTATTTGCAGGCACGCCCATCACTGAAAAAGATCTGAATGATTCCAGCGTTTGGGTTTCGATACGCTTTGAACGAAAATTCATGCAGAATATCACTGAGATTGTCGGAAAAAATATTTCTTATGAAGTTGGTAAATTCGGTGCCAGTGAAGAAGTTTTGGGTGCTTCATTTGTCTTTTTTAAATTACTGAGTTACAAAGATATAATTTCCAATATTATTAGATTAACTTTTTTGTTCAATAAAGTAATTGCAGTAGATTGCAAAGAAAATAATTTTAAATCAGTGAGTATTCATGTTTCGCCTATCACTACAGATTTAGACTCAATATCAATAGAGCTTCTTATAAGTAGCATGACAGATGTAGCGAAAAATATGTCAGGGTACTATGAAGCAATTGCGCACTTAAAAGGTTTTTTAAGTGCAGAGTCTACAGTGGTAGTTTCCGATTCAGTAACTAACAAGTATTCTATTTCAGTAGATTTAGGCTTAATCAGTATAGAAGATAATAATCTAATTTCAGCTCCTAACTTAACATTTGCTGTATTTAATATAGTTTTCTATGTCGCATTTCAAAAGTATTTTTTGGATGGTTTCCTTGCAGCTCTTGTTATTTATTTTGGATACAAGTTTTTTACTGAGAAAAAGAAGTCAGATTTCTTTTCAGTATCTGGCCAAGAAGCACTAACTAAAATCGAATTAAAGAACCAAAAGCTGCAAGAATCCTCGCTAAGTATCGAGCGAAAACTTTTGGAATTCGAAGTTATTAACAAACTACTCAATGTATCGATTAATGATTCATCACTTAAAAACACAACACAACTAGCAACAGATAGCATAGTTGAAAAGCTCGGTTACGATCGCGCCTTCATTATGCTGAAAACAGATGATGGGCATCACTTAAGTTTTCAATGTCAATCCGGTGCTGACGAAAAACTTCTAGGTATTATTAGTAAATTTAAACTGCCCGTGTCAGATCAATTTGTTTTTAGCGAACATCAGTTTTCATATTTATATAATCACCAGAAAACAATCTTAGTTAATGACATCAACGATCATCTTCAAAAACTAAATGATCCTATCAGTCAGCACTTACTTAAACTTTCAGGCTCTAATTCTTTTATCTGTGTGCCAATCGCTATCGAAAACAATAAATATGGACTTCTTATCGCAGATAAAGTCACACAGGATTCAAAACTTGGTGATTCCGATGTTAAAATCTTAGAAAACATGGCTAATCAAATCGCACTGGCTTTAAATAAAATAGACTTAAAACAACGTGAAGAAAACTTGCTTACATCTTACAGTAAGTTTGTGCCCTTTTCTTCAATCAAGCTTTTAGGTCATAACTCAGTTATTGATTTAAAAATTGGTGACTATTCCGAAAGAAATTTAACTGTCTTGTTTTGTGATATCAGAAATTTCACAAAAATGTGTGAAAGTATGAATCCAAAAGATATTCTGCTGTTTTTAAATTCATACATCGAACAGGTATCACCGGCTATTTTTAATAACAATGGTTTTATCGATAAATTCATAGGTGATTGCATCATGGCTATTTTTATTGAACCAAAAGATGCCATTAATGCTGCTGTAGAAATTCAAAAATTACTTTGGTCTTATAATATATCTAACAGACTTGGCTATAGAAAAACAATTGAAGTAGCTATTGGTATCCATTCTGGCAAATCAATATTTGGACCTGTCGGTTTTGGTCATAAAATGGAGTTAACTGTTCTATCTGATAATGTGAATATTGCATCACGCATTGGTAATTTAAATAAAAACTTTGATACGACAATTTTAGTTTCTGGTGACACATTTAAAACATGGTCTGGTGACTCTGAAAGCCGTTATTTAGGGCCAGTTAAAATTAGAGGACGAAATTTACCTGTGAAAATTTACGAAATACTTCCAAGTATAGATTCTGTCACATTTATTGAAAATCAAGACAATGCAGGCTTTTCAGATCTTTATGTTCAAAAAGTTAAAAAAGATTATGCTGAGAAGATGAAAATTAAAGACAAATTAAAAAAAGCCTTAGTTTTAAAAGACATTCAGGATACAGAGGAATCTAAAAAACATTTATTAAATTTAAAAACTATTTCTAATGATCCTATTATTGATTATCAACTCAGTGAAATTGAAGAAGACTCAGCTGATAAAAAAGCTTCGTAAAGTCAGCGGATTCAAGCCAGATCTCCACATCAAGCCCTTTGCCGTCTCACCCACAACATTACCCCACATCGACAATGTCGTACTCGACTAGACGTTCGCCTATTTCGGCGCTGGCCACATCGCCAACACGAAGACCCATGAGCGCTTCCCCTAGGGGTGATATGCCGGCCACAACTTGGATGCGTTGACCATCGAATGTGACAGTCATGCCGCCGCCCTTGGGGACTAAGAACACTTTAATCACACTGCCTTTGGTGCCGACTAATAATTTTAATTCAACAATCGCGGCTAAGCCGATGGCATCATCTTTTTTGTAATCTTTTAATTCTAAAAACTTATACATCGTGAAAAGTTCTTCGATTTCACCTAAACGCTTACCCTGTGCCCCCGCTAAATAAGAGGCTTCAAGCCCACGTGTATCGTATTCATTTTCAGGTTTACTTTCTTCATGAGTCGCATCTTCATAAGTGGCCAATGCTGCAGCTTTCAGAATTTCGAAATCTTCTGTTAATTGCTTTTTTATGTGCTCCACTAACAAAGATTTATTTATTTTATTCAGCATGAAGATCACCCCACTAAATCATAAACCAAACGCACCATAATGCGACATAAATATTCAATTATTACAATTTGTTCATTCGACTGGACAAATTGTAATAAAGTCTGTAAGTTATTAATTAGTAATGAAAAAACGTAACTTTGTTAATACTTTATTAGACCGTTTATCGGAAAAAGCACCACTTATTCAGGTCATAGTTGGCCCCAGACAAGTCGGCAAAAGCACTGGCATAAAACAGGTTTTAAACAATCAAGGCGTCTACTTCACTGCTGATTCACCAGTACCAATTCATTTCAGCGAAATTGAAGCCCTTTGGTCAGAAGCCATGCAGCTTGAAAAACCTATTCTGGCCATTGATGAGGTACAAAAAATTTCTGGCTGGTCTGAAGTTATCAAAAAACTTTGGGATACAAAAGAAAAACCTATTTATTTAATGCTATCAGGCTCAGCTGCTTTAGCTATCGAAAAAAAACTAAAAGAAAGTTTAGCCGGCAGGTACGAATTAATTCGAGTAGAACACTGGAATTTTAGCGAGGCCCAAGATGTCTTCTCAATGTCAGTCAAAGATTTTATTGAGTATGGCTGTTATCCTGGGGCTCAAGCTTTTAAAAAAGATCTTGATCGCTGGGGTCTGTACGTTCGTGATTCGATTATCGAACCTGCAATCAGTCGCGATCTATTACAGCTTCAACCTGTCGAACAACCTGCGCTTTTAAGGCAGCTTTTTAGCGTTTGTGTTGGGCACCCTTCACAAATTGTGTCGCTAAATAAAATTCAAGGCCAATTGCAAGACAAAAAATCCCTTGCAACTTTACAAAACTATCTTGAGCTACTTAGTCACGGATTTTTAGTCACAGGTTTACAAAAATTTAGCCGAAATGCAGTTCGAACCAAATCGAGCCCTCCTAAATTAATCATTCATGATAATAGTCTTATTAGATGTTTTGAAAAGCCCATTCAGCAACACATTCCAAACACAAGACTTGGTTTTTATTTAGAAAATGCTGTCGGTGCCCGTTTAATCGAATCAGGCTGGGATACTTTCTATTGGAAAGATCGAAAACTAGAAGTTGATTTTATTACCATAGGTCCTTTGAATCAAAAATGGGCTATTGAAGTAAAGACTTCTAAACCAAAAAAAGAGGACCTTATCGGTTTGTTTACTTTTTGTGAATTGAATCCTGAATTCACACCTTGCGTAGCTTGCTTAGAAGAAGTACGAATAGACGGCATAAAATATTTATCAATTGATGAACTTCTAAAAATGAATCGGAACTCATAATGGCAACACTTATATCAGCGCACAAATTATCAAAAGCATATGCTTCAAAAACTCTTTTCAAAGATATTTCTTTTGCTATTGATACAGAACAAAAAATTGGCCTGCTTGGCCCAAACGGTGCCGGCAAATCAACACTACTAAAAATCATCAGCCAACAAACTAAACCTGACACAGGACAAATTTCTTTTTCGAACGGTCTGCGTTTAGGCTATTTAGAGCAGCGTCCCCAATTTAAAAATGACGACGGTTCAAAATCTGATAAATCAATTTATGAAACTCTCATCGAAGCCACCGATGATCCCTACGATGGAATCAACATTGCCTATGCTTTTGAATTGATTCAAAAATTATCATTAGATCAAACTTCTCTTTCAGAAAATACCTTAGTCAGCACCTTATCTGGTGGCTGGCAAAAACGTGTAGCATTAGCCCGTGAATTAATGAAAAAACCAAATCTAATGCTACTTGATGAGCCCACAAATCATCTTGATATCCAAAGTATTCTTTGGCTTGAAGATTTTATCGCTAAAGAAAATCAAATTTCATTTTTAATCGTGACCCATGATCGGGCTTTTTTACAAGCCACTTGTAAAATCATTTTTGATCTTGATCCCCGAAATCCAGATGGCTTAATTAAATCATTCGGTGATTACGCTCAATTTTTAGAAACTAAAGCGATGTTGTTAGACGGGCAAAGACGTCTTGAAGATAAAAAACGTAACACCATGCTGATTGAAAAAGCGTGGCTTGCACGCGGTCCACAAGCCCGCTTAAAAAAACAAACAGCCCGACAAAATCGTGCTCATGACATGATTGATGAAGTGAATCAGCTTGAAAATAAAAATACTTTACGTAAAGCCGATTTTGATTTTTCAGGATTAGGTAACACACCAAAAAGACTGATTGAATTAACAAAAGTTTCAAAATCATTCACCGATACAAATTTAATTGGAAGTCTAAGCGGTTTGATTCGCCCTAAAGCCCGCATTGGTTTATTAGGAGCTAACGGTTGTGGTAAATCCACATTAATTAAAATGATCATGGGATTAGAACAACCCACAGCTGGCGATGTTTTCGTAAATCCTGATATTCAAATTAATTATTTTGAACAAGGTAAAGAAACTTTAAATCAAAACACAACAGTGTTAAAAATTATTTGCCCTGAAGGTGATTATGTTCACTTCCAAGATCAACCCATTTACGGTCGCAGTTATTTAAGTCGTTTTCATTTTAATAATTTTCAAATGGATATGCCTGTATCTAAGCTTTCTGGTGGGGAACAAAGCCGACTACTTCTAGCGAAACTGATGTTAACCACAGCCCATGTTTTAATTCTGGATGAGCCCACAAATGATCTTGATGTGGAAACATTAGATGTCTTAAGTGATTGCTTGGCTGAATTCACTGGCGCTTTAATCTTAGTTTCACATGATCGATTTTTCTTAGATCAAAACAGTAATGAATTGTGGGCTTTTACACAAAACAATCAAGGCGAAATTTTAAAATTTGCCGATTATTACCAATGGGAAAATTGGTACAGAAATGATTACCCTGAACAAAAAAAGGCTGAGGCCTTGGCCGCAACAGCGTCTGCGCAAGTCGGTTCAAAAAATAGTTCAAATAAAAAATTATCTTATAAAGAAACTTTAGAATTTGAAAAAATTGAAGCCGAAATTCAAGATAAAGAAAAAAAGCTAGAGGCGCTGCAGTCTCAATTAGCTGACCCTGTGCTGCAAACCCAATATAACCAGCTAACTCAGTTGACAACTGAGGCTTCAGTTTTAGAAACTGATATTAGCAAGATGTACGAGCGTTGGCAGATTTTAGAACAAAAAATGAAGGGCTAACATAAGCTACAAAATAACAAACTTAAATCATACGCCCTATTGGCCCAGCAGACTGAAATCACCTGGGATAACGATAAAACCCCATATACCAGATCTGAAGTGTCAAAAAATGCGACACTTAGGTAGCTTTTACTAGAGGCTAAAAAGACCTCACTGGGTTCATAATTCCAGTGTTAAATTGACCGCTATGGCACACAAGTTGGCTTCTCTTATTTTAGTTGTGTTTTTAGCAAGTTGTAATAACTCGGGCTTAACTTCATCTATTCACGAACCGGCTTTTATGCCCGATGAAATCACAATGATTCCCGGCGATGACGCCACTGACGATTCTGCAGCAGATTCATCAGCACCCGACAATTCAACAGAGCAAACACCAAGTGCATCAAGTACACCAAAAGTTAAACCAACCAGTCCAAAACCAAGTGTTTCTGGAACAGCACAAATCAAACCACGGGTTATAGCTCCTAAGAGTAAACCACGTGTTTTATTTCCAAAATCACCGATCAGAATGTCTAAGCTTATTGAAAATGCATATCTAGTTATGAGTAGCGCAAAAGATATTGCCTGGATTAAAACTGCTTGCAACAAATATGTGTCTTTAGTTTTAGCCCGATCTGGCTATAGCCGTGATGGTTTTTTAGCGAATGATTTTGATGTTTATGCACAGAAAAATTTAAAACAGGCTAAAGATGTTTTATTTAAAGGTGATGTTGCGTTAGCTGCAGAGCATGCCCGATTAAAACAACATATTTGGTCTTACCCAGATAGAACTCCGTTTATTTTACAATGGACGCGCACAGGTCCAAAACAACATGGTCACATTGCTATTTTAGAGCGCATTGGTGACAAACTTTTTATTTTTCAAGCCAGTCTTGGTGACTATGACCCAAGAATGAATGAAATCAAAGTAACCTCTTTACTGAATGCCAGAGGCTCGAAGCATTTAAATGTGTATTCAGATTTATAATTCTTTGTAACAAGCTGCATAAGGCCGTGACCAGGCTCTGTGTATTCGATGCAATAGCCTCATGATCATGGAGGTCACATGCATAATTTATCAAAAACGATTAAGATATTATTACTCACAATTCTAACAACTTTTTCAGTTCTTAGCTGTTCAAAATCAACTCCGACTTCAAAATATTCACCTGAAGTTAAAACATCATCATGGTTTGCGCTTTTAAATCCAAGCACACAACCAACTATTCGTGTGGTTGACCAAAACAACTCACCAGTTACTAATGCACAAATTCTTGTGGGTCTTGGCAATGAAACAACAGGGTTGGATTTAATTAGCACAGATAAAGATGGCGTTGCATTCGTTCAAAAAAACTGGACAACTGAACAACATGTCACTGTTGAAGCCGCAGGTTTTATTCGTCAAACACTTTTGAATCAAAAACCAGGTTCATTAGTTGTAAAATTAAATTTAGCTTATCAAAATCCACGCCCCATGGTTAAAGGTCAAGTGACTGGATTGCCGGTTGTGAACGGCGATAAAAATATAGATTTTTCAATCGTGATGCCAACTATTTCAAAAGCTGATTTATTAAATTTTGATTTAGGAGCTGTGCTAAGCCCTTACTCTGATACATTAGCAACACCAGGAAGAGATTCAACAATTCCTAGTAATGTTGTTATCCCTACACAAAAAGAAAGTTATTTTATTGGTGTGACCCTTTCAAAACCAGATCACCGTTTGTATATGACGACTTATGGTCAAAAAACATTTTTTGCTTTATCAGGACGTTTTCCATTTAAAACAATCATCAAAGAATTAACTGATGGAAAAGAATTCTACGAAATTTTAAATCATTTTGATTTCACTTCAGGAGCAATCAAAGACCACATGGTGAATACACCTTCAACAACAATGAATATGTCTGGTGTTGATTTTAAATTTACTGGTCAAGCTAAAGTCAAAGGTGGAAATATTGCAGCTGATGATGTTTTGCTTGGTATGACGGCAAGTGATTTAAATGGTCAGTTTATTCCTTCAGATATTAAAACTTTAACAGCTGGCAAAATCACAAACTTTAAAACACTAACTGGCAAACCAACCTACGTCGTGAGCCTTATGAAAAAGAAAAGTGATTTTAGTCAACAATCAGCTGAATCAGACAGATCAAGTGCATCAATAGTTCCGTATTCAAACGAAGTGACAACAAGTTTATTACCGTTAATTAATGCCCCAGTTGTTTCTTTTAATAATGAAGCCTACCGCATTCAATTACCTGAACAACCACGCATCGGTATCAATCAAGAAGTGATTCATCCAATCGCAGTTACAGCAGCACTATCAGACATTATTCAAATCCCTGAGCAACAAACAACAGTGACTATTTTAAATCGCAAATGGGAAATTGTTGGAACATCATGGGATAGCGAAATTCAATTGCCGTCATGGCCACTTGAAAGCCAGCCATCTAAAAAAAGAGTTGAGATTAATTTAATCGGCAGCACAGAAAAAGAATCTGTAAATATCGGGACTGATTTAGTCGACGCTGCAACGCATGTGACCCACTCTGCGACTGAATACTAATTTATGCGACTCAGTGGGCTGTTAAAAAAATTGTTTTTATTCATGAGTGTTTTCTTTGTGATTTCTAGCTGCCAAACAATCAATGAGCAGCTAGAAACGACCGATGAAATCATAGCGCGTGAATCACATCAAAAAATTTTCTATGCTAACTACGACGAAGTCTGGAAAGCAGCCCATTTAGCTTTAAAATACACTATAGCTGCTGAAAACCAAGATTTCGGAGTTATAGAAACAGATTACATTAAAGCTGTTGATGGATGGCTAGCGCCATTCATGGAAAAACCACAGTACCCTGCTTCTAGATATAAAATATTTATTAATTTTGCCAAAGGGCAAAAAGTAAACAACCGTGAATCTGTTAGGGTTACTATCGAAAAGAAAACTGAAGTCTTTAAAGACTTCGTCTCTGAAGTGCGAAATGTTGATAGCGATGGTTTTGAAGAGAAAAGTTTATTCTACCGAATGGAAAGAGAAATCATAATCAATCAGGCCCTAAAAAAAGCGGCTGCTACAGCTAACTAAGCAATCACTTCATTCGAATATACCGTTTTTATAATAATTTATTTTGTTTAATATAATTCTGCCAAGATTTTAGTTTTTCTTTGCCATCAAATCTAACTTTCGATAAACGCTCTAAAGCTTGTGAACTTAATTCAGCAATTTCAGTATCTTTATCAAAAACTAATTTTGCATATGTTGTCATTTCATTTTGATTTGGATTTTTAACCATAGATTTCATGATCTGAGATCTAATCCAAAGACTTTTCCCATTAACAAAGTTATAGTTTTTACTGACCTCGTCTAAAAGTATTTTTCTGACTTCAGCACTTTCTAACCGATTTAAAACTTCTACAGCAGCTGATCGAACCACTAATGCCTTATCAGATACTAAATCCTTGGCTTTATCGTAAACAAGATCATTACCGGCTTTATCAAGAGCTACAAGTAGCGCATTTCTCATGTACCAGTCTTTATTTTTAGAAAAAGCTAACACGTCTTTAATTTGATCACCTTCAGCTAATTCAGAGGCTTGAATAAGCGCATCCCAACGTTGACTCATAGGTAAAGCCGTATTTTTTGCACGATTCATTTGTGCTGAGAAAGTTTGAGAATTTTCTGTCGGAATAAGTGCAAAGCAATTCATTGAGATTAAACAAATTAATAAAACTATTTTTTTCATAACTAACTTACCCTTTTTGTGTTTTTGAAAAATCATCAATAAGACTTTTTTCATTTTCAGTTAATGTCGTATCAGTCGGCGCTTCGCCAGCATCTGCTGTTTCTGTTAATTTTTCTGCAGACGCTTCAGCTAATAAGGCATTTAAATTCGTATCATCATCTGCTAAGTGTAAAGATTTTTCTTCATCTGTTAATACAGGCTGTTCTTCTGGTGCGGCTTGAATGATGTCAGCCGCAATATCTGCATTGGAAAGCTGACCTTTAAGTAATTCATTTTCTTTTTTAAATTTTTGTAAATCAGCAATGTCCTCAACAATAATTTCATAATCACTTAAACGTGATTTCAAATCATCAATTTGTGTTTGATACAAACTGAGCTGTTCATTGAGTTTTTTAACCTCTTGCACTGATTGATCGATAACTTGATTAGATGTATTGGCAGCCGTAGAGCTTACATCAGTAGCACCTGTAGCCGTATTTGATGTCGCTGCAACATTGGAATTTCTAAGATTTAAAATTTCATTTTCTTTTTGCTTTAATATATCTTTTAACCGGGATATATCTCCGACCTGTTCGCTAGATATATCTCCACTTGCCACCAGTGACGAGGCAGTGACTTTAAGTGCAGATTGCTGGATTAATAATTTATTTAGTTTTTCTTCAATAAAATCGAGCGTTGGATTTGATTCAGAGCCGCCTCTGCCGCTGCTATCATTACTTGAATGAATGGATTTTACAAAAAATAATCTGTAAGCGAATACAAGCATTACGCATATGATCAAACCCGCTAAAGTTTGAATAACACCCGCAATATGTACAGTAAACCAATCCAAAAAAAATGACATCACTTTATTGTTGCTGATTGGCTATCACATGGCAATATAGCCCTACTATAGACTAGTCCTTTTATGTCTTAAAACTAGACCAATCTCGGGGTTCGGGTTAGACTCACCATTATGAGCAATCAATTTGATACCCTATTGAAAAATGGAACAGTTGTTACTTATTCTGAAACTGAAAAAAAGGTTATTTCTCAAAAAACTGATGTGGGAATTCGGAATGGCAAAATAGCCCATATCGGCTCTATCGCAAGCACTGAATCAGCGCAAGTTATAGATCTTAGTGGCTTAACTGTTTTACCGGGTATTATTGATTCACAAGTGCATTTTCGCGAACCTGGTTTAACACATAAAGAAGATATTGAATCTGGCTCTAGATGTGCATTATTAGGTGGAGTAACGACATTTTTTGAAATGCCGAATACAAATCCTGCCACAACAACAGAAAAGCTATTTCAAGATAAAATTAATTTAAGTAAAAACAGAGCGCACACAAATTATGCGTACTTTATTGGCGGTTGTGCCGAAAATGTTTCTCAGTTACCAGAACTTGAAAAATTACCTCACTGTTCGGGTGTTAAAATATTTCTAGGTAGTTCATTTGGAAGTTTACTAATTGACCGAGATGACGTATTTGAAAAAGTTATGCAAAATGGAAAACGGCGTATTGTCATCCATTCTGAAGACGAAGCCCGACTTCAGGAAAGAAAATCAATTGCGGTTAATTCTGGAAACCCTAAAGATCATCCAGTTTGGCGCGATGAAGAAAGCGCAATGATTTCAACCCGCAAATCAATTCATTTTGCAAAAAAATGGAATCGTAAAGTTCATATTCTTCATATTTCATCATCAGATGAAATGCATTTCTTAAAAAACCATAAAGACATTGCGACTGTTGAAATACTTCCACAGTTTTTACTGTTTTCTGCGCCAGAATGCTATGAACGTTTCGGTACGCTAGCCCAACAAAACCCACCGATTCGTGATAAACGCCATTTAGAATTTTTATGGAAAGCCGTATTAGATGGAACCGTTGATGTGATGGGTTCAGATCATGCTCCGCATACGATGGAAGAAAAAAATAAACCTTATCCAGGGTCTCATTCGGGCATGCCAGGCGTGCAGACAATGCTGACATTGATGTTAGATCAGGTTCATAAGCAAAAATTACCTCTTGAAAAGCTTGTTGAATTGCTCACGGAAAATCCACGGAAAACTTTTGGATTAAAAAACAAAGGGCGCATTCAAGTTGGTTATGATGCTGATTTAACAATTGTTGATCTTAAAAAATCGCAAGCTATTGAAAAAAAATGGTTAGCATCTAAAGTGGGTTGGTCCCCGTTTGAAGGATTAACTACGACTGGCTGGCCTGTGATGTCGTTTCTAAATGGCGAATTAGCGTTGCAAGATCAAACTATTATCAAACCCCATGCGGGCCAAGCCTGTGAATTTGAATAATCCCAAAGATAAAAAAAGCCAGATGCTATCGCTTTTTTTTTGGTGGCATTTTACCAATTGTTGCATTCACTATTATTGAAGATAAGTACGATGTTTTTTACGGCCTTATTGCAGGCTTGTTTTTCGGTGTAGCTGAAATAATTTACGAACTTGTCAAATACAAAAAAGTATCACAAATGACTTTAATCAGTAATGGTTTAATTCTTATTATGGGTTCAGTATCATTATTTTTAAACGATGGTATTTGGTTTAAACTTCAGCCAGCCATTTTTGAGTTTGGTTTTTTCATTTTTTTATTCACAACATGGATTCTAAAAAAACCATTTTTAAAATCTATTATTGAAAAACAAAATCCTGAAGTTCCTGAAATTTTTAAAATTAAATTAAATGGAATTACTTTTAGATTATCTTTGTTTTTTTTGATTCAATCTATCATTGCTACATATGCTGCTTTGTATTGGTCAACAGAAGCTTGGGCGCTGTTAAAAGGTGTAGGGTTATTTATTTCAATGGCCATCTACATGGCCATTGAAATGTTTTGGATTAAATTTAGCTTGAGAAGACATTAACTTTACAGCTAAGGTAATTCAATGATTTCACCATTTGAACCGGCTTGAAGAGTCACCGCGCTGGCCGCTACTTCTGAACCAGCTTGTAACTGCAATGTCCCAGTAGTCGTCGGACTTATTACACCAGTGACTTCACCGTAATTTCGACCAGCTGAGGATCCCGTAGATGTTACTACGTCACCAGACGAATTAAGTAGACCAGTGTACATAGCACCAGTGCCATCAGTACCTGTGTTTGACACGTTAACTAAGCCTGCCATATCGGCTGCCGCAGGGAAGGTTAAACCAAATTTACTTCCTGTTGTTGTAGCTGCTGTCGTATACACTAATGTAAATTTAAATCGATATCTTTTACCGGCTGTTACAGCAAACGATAAAACTGTGACGTTTGCCACTGTTGTTGAAGAAAAAGCTTGTGTCGCTGTTAATTTCACAAAACGTGGGAATCCAGTTGTAGGCTCCCAAGTTGTTCCATTATAAACTAATGCTTGTCCTGCAACTGGTGCACCCGATGACACAGCTATACCTTGAATTTTTGTAACCACAGTTGTTGAAACAGATCCCGTCACATCACCAACAACTTGAATAGTCTGACAGCTAAATGTTGAACCAACACTATTCCAATACATTGTTTGATTGGCATTACAACCTGCAGGAGCGACATAACCGTTAAACGTTGCCTGCTGTAAAGCGCCGACAATGCGTGAATCATCACCCGCTGCCAATGTGCCAGAAGCTGTTCCCGTCACTGCAGAAATAACTGGCGCTGATGCACCATTAGTCACAGTAATATATGAACTACTTGATGAAACATTTGTTACAGAACCACCCGCATCAGTAGCACATGACCAAGTTGTTCCATTAAAAAATAAATACTGTCCTGCAGAACATGTTGGGATAGCACGATTCACATAATTAGTTCCGTTGTATTGTAAAATATTATTGTTAACTAAACTTGTGATTAAAACATTCGTTCCGCGGATACGGTCAACAGATACAGCACTTGCTGTTCCAGAAATATCACCTGCAAAAACTGTTGTTGTTTGTATTGCATTAGCAATTCGTGAATCATTACCTGCCGCTACAGTACCTGAAGCTGTTCCCACGTTTAGTGTTAACACAGGAGTTGTCGCAGACGATGTCACAGTAAGGTATGTATTTGCAGAAGAAACATTTGTAACTGTTCCAGTTCCGGCATTAACCCAAGATAAAATACCTGAACCATCTGTTTGTAAAACTTGATTTGGATTTCCGTCATTCACCGGGAATGTTAATGCGTAACTTGTAAAACCAACCGGAGTTTGTAATGTCACAGCACCACCGGCTGCTCCGTCTTTAACTTGTACATTTGATTCGAACACACCAGATGATGCATTAAAACCACCAGTACCATTACGTTTAACAATTGTGCTAACTGTATTTAATGAAGTTGCAGCAAGTGTGTCCGAAACACTTTG